>CALCCH010000521.1 GCA_937899855.1 uncultured Saprospirales bacterium
AAACCTCGGGTACCGAAGCCTCCCTCGTCACCGTCACCAAGGGCATCAGCCCCATCACCAGCCAGGACTACGCGGACGCCACCGATCCCCACGCCTGGATGAATGTACGCCACGCCTTCCAATACATCCGCAATATCCGCGACGCCCTGGTCGAACTGCTCCCCGACGGTACCGACCAAATTGAAAGCAACTACCAAAATTACCTGGACGAACTGCGTACACTCGACGAGTACATCCGTACCCAGGTAGCGCGCATTCCCACCCGGCAACGCGTCCTCATTACCTCCCACGATGCCTTCCAGTACTACGGCCAAGCCTACGACATTCAGCTGGAAGCCGTCATGGGTACCTCCACCGATGCAGAGGTCCAAACCTCCGATATTCTCCGACTCAACCGCGTCATCCGCGAGACGGGGGTCCCCGCCATTTTCGTCGAAAGCACCATCAACCCCAAGCTGCTGCGACAAATTGCCCGCGACAACGACATCATCATCGGGGGGCAGCTCTACGCCGATTCGCTCGGTGATGAAGACAGTCCGGCACCAACCTACGTTGCCATGATGCGGCAGAATACGGACGCCATTGTCGCCGCCCTGATTCAGGTGGCCGCTACGAAAAACCCGGCGGAACCGGCGGAAGAAGGTATCCTGGCGGAGGAAAGTCCCGCCGCCAAGGCATTGCTGTTTGCCATCATCGCCCTGCTCTTTGTGGGGGGCTTCTTCCTGTTGCTGCGCCAACTGAACCAGTCCCAACGCCAACGGATCGGTACCGGCAAAACCGATGCCCCCGTCATCGCCATCCACGGCCTATCGGTCTCCTACGACCGTAAGCGCGTCCTGACCAACATTTATCTCAAGATTGAAGCCGGGCAAATTTATGGCGTCATCGGCCCAAACGGAGCGGGAAAATCCACCCTCTTTAAGTCCGTACTGGGCTTGGTGGAAAGCAACGCCGGTACGGTGGCCATCTTCGGACGTCCCATCGAGACCCAGCGGCAGCGGATCGTCTACGTTCCACAAAAAACGGATGTGGATTGGAATTTTCCAGCCACCGTACTGGACGTCGTTCGGATGGGGCGCTACCCCCACAAAGGGACCTTCCAAAACCTCAGCGAGCGGGACAACCAACTCGCTCTGGAGGCCCTCGAAGAAGTCGGTATGACCCAATACAAGGACCGCCAAATCGGCGAGCTTTCCGGTGGCCAGCAGCAACGCGTATTCCTGGCCCGCGCCCTGTGTCAGGAAGCCGAAATCTTTCTGCTCGACGAGCCCTTCGTAGGGGTGGACATGACGACCGAAGAACGCATCATCCAAATTCTCAAAAAACTGGCGGAGCAGGGCAAGACCTTACTGGTAGTCCACCACGACCTCTCCTCGGCGCGTAGCTATTTTGACCAGGTCATCCTACTCAATCAACGCCTCATCGCCTACGGCGATACCACCACCACTTTTACGGAAGAAAACGTCGCCCTGACCTACGGTGGCCAGTTGCCCATCCTCCACCAAACCGGGATGCTCGACGCGGGGCAGCGACGCAAATCTTAACCCGCCGCAGCGGTCTCCTCGCGTCGGGGCAGGCCCAACAAGTAGATGATTTTTCCTCCCCGACCATTGTCCATTTTTCCACTTTCCCAAGTGTAGTGATCGATGCGGAGTCGAGCCACGAGCGCGTCCAGGTCCCGGGGGGCGTAAAGCTTGATGAGGGCTAAAAATCCGGCGATGGAGGGGACCAGGGGCAGGATGGGAATGAGGTAGGTAAAGATCAGTCGCGACCAGCGGAAGGGCCGTACGAAGGGCGTCGCCAGGATGATGGTGAGGGGGACAAAAAAAAGCATGCCCACCGCCTGCCACAGGCTATCGTTGTTGCCCTCCACTACCGCGATGGGTTGGTTGGTTTGGGCCAGGGTGGTCAGTAATTTGGCGGCGCGTTGGGGGGGTAATTGGTGAAAGGAATTGATGCTGAGGTAGAGCCCCTCCGTCTGGGGGGCGTTGGTGTCGACCTTGGGCAGGGGCAGATTGTGGAGCCGGACGGAAGGCTGGAGGTGGGGGCGCAGGGTCTCCAGCCCGGCGCCGTTGCGCTGATCAATGTTGATGATCGTTTGGGCATTGGCGTGGCGCAGGCCCCGCTCCACCACGGGTAGGAAGGGGCGCGCCGCACCGATCTGAAGTACGAACCAAGGAAAAAATTTTAACCGCGGCCCAGCAATTGTTCAATAAATACGGCGTGTCGGACGTATCGCTACGGAAGATTGCGGCGGAATTGGGCATCAGTCATACCAACTTGATTTACCACTACAAAACCAAGAATGACTTGCTGGATCAGTTGCACCGCCGCATCTTAGAGGCGGCCCAGCGGGAGAATGAGCAATTGAAAAAGGAGGAGGACTTGATTGGGGGGCTGTACCAAACGACCCTGACGGGTTTTAGGATCCTGTACGATTACCGCTTTTTTATGATCGACCTCAACTACATCATGCGATCCAACCCGGAGCTGCACCGCTTCTTCCTGGAGGTCGAAGCCATCCGGGCCGGCATGTACCGGGACCTGCTACACCAGCTGGCGGCGCAGGACCTACTGCGATCGGAGGAGTACCCGGAGGAGTACGAGCAATTGATCCGTAGCATCCGCGTCCTGAGTGATTACTGGATCGCCTCGGCCGAAATCTACGACCAGCTTCCCGTGCCGGAGCTGATCGCCCGGTACGCTCGCCTGCTGCTGAGTATGTTTTACCCCTACCTCACGGAACGGGGAAAGCAGCGCTACCGCCATCATTTTGGGCAGGCACCGAATACTGCGGGCGAGGTTCCCACCCCACCGTCTAAAAAGCGAGATTGAGCCCCGTACGGAGATTGAAGCTTAGGCCGTTGTTGGAACCATTGGAGGCCAAAACGTTATCCATCATCACCAGCAGCCCAATGGGCCCCAACTGCGCAGTGGCCTGTAGCCCCAGGTTGGCAAAATGGTCGTGGCGGATAGAATACGACAGGCCCAGGCTCAGTACCTTACCCAGCCGTCGTTGGGCATTGAGCGAGAGGGCCCAATTGGTGGTTTCGCGAAAGTGAACGAGGTGGACCAGCCCTCCCACGGCCCAGCTGTCGCCAAATTGGTAACGACTGCTGAGGTACACCTTGAGGGGCAGTGCGGTCTGGTAGTTGTCGGTCGTCTCCGAAAAGGTGAGTAGCTCGCCCAGCGAGTCGAGGGTTTCGCTGAGGGGGATGGAAGCCGATTGCAGCAGACTATCGACGGCAATTCCGTCGTAGGCCAGGTTGGTATTGCTGCGGTAGTTGACGACGTTTTCACTCCACTGGATGCCCCCCAAATCGACGACGCTGGCCGCGATTTGCCAGCGGTCACTGAGGTCGTAGGTTAGGCCAAAATCCAGGGCAAAGCCGAGGTTGCTGTTAAATAGGTCCCCAGCGGTAAAGTCGTCCACGCCTACTTGGAGATCAAAATCCGTGAGGCTATTGATTCGGAAGTAGGAAGAGGTATTGAGCAGGATGTCGGTATCGAGGGTGAGTTGGTAAATGTCCTCGTCGGTAAAGAGATCGGCCCGGCGGTTTTCGGTGGAGGCATTTCCGATGCCGGTCAATAATTTTGCGCGCGCACCGATCCCCAGGCGGCCCACGCGGTGGGCCAGCCCCAGGGCAAATTCATTGTAGCCCGTCAGCTGAATATCGGGCCCCAGGGCGAGGGTCTCCCCCACCGCACTGGCGTTGCCCAGGAAGATGAACTGGGCCAGGCTCGCCGGGTAATTGAGGTAGGCGTTGAACCGCAGGCCGTGGTGAAAGCTGATCTGGAGGTCCTGAAAGCGGAGCCCGAGGCGGAAGGTCTCGGTGTGGAAATCGGCCAGGATGAGGTTGTTCTCGCTCTGGTTGGCGATGAGGGCCTCGCCGTTGACGACGTTTTGGCCCTCGACAGTGGTGCGTACCAGTTGGTCAAAGTCCAAACCATTGGTGGCCGAGTTGAAATAAAACGAAGGCAACCCAATTTCGATGGTGTGCTCGGTCATAAAGGCGGGGTTGGTCAAACTGGCCTGCCAGTGCTGCCGTAAGAAATGCGTTCCCAATTCTTGTTGGGCCGCGAGGGGGGTGAGGAGTCCGAACGCGAGGAACAGACTCCAGCCAAATTGCAGTAAGTTGGAGCGCATGCGTATGTTATTGTTGAACTTCGAGCTTCATCCCCATTCGTACTTCCACGCGTTGGTCATTGTAAATGCGTACCGAAGTTTGCCCGCCATTGTAAGAGGAAAAGGCGAGGGTTACCAGTACGCGATTGGCCTGCTGAAAATTGGTAAAACGCTGTCCGTCCACTTCGATGAAGGTGGTGACTTCATTGCTGGAGGAAGGCGGGACGATGCCCTCGGCATTGACCTCAGCGGCTTGGATAAGGGGACGCGGACCGGAAAAGAGCGAGTCGATGATAGCATCCTCGGAGTCGAGGAAGTAAGCCTGCAACTCCAGCTCCAGCGGCAAATCGTTTTCGGTGATGACCTTAAACTCCGCCGAGGTCACTTGTTCGTAATCTGAAAAATCAACGTCGATGGTATCGCGGGCCACGAAGCCATTGGTTCGGCCGTAAAGGGGCAGCTGGACTTCTACTTGTACCCGGAAGGAGCTGGTGTCGGTCATAAAGCCGCGAATGCTTGTATCTCGGTCGGGATTGGCCAGGGCGCGCATCTCGTAGTCGAGGGCAATGGGAACGCCACTGAGTACCTCGTCGATATTGGAATTGCTGCGGTCGAAGACAAACTCGGTCGTTCGCGCTCCGCCCACCTCGTCGAGCCGGGGATAGTCGATATTGATGCTATCGATAAAGGGGCTTTCCAGGGTAATGACCTGCCCATCGGCTTTGATCACATCCATGATACTCGCTTGGGAGCGTACGGGAAAGCCAAAAGAATTGATGACCGAGACCTTAATTTGGGGATCCTCGAAGTAAACATCCCCAAAGGTCCAGTTTTCAAAAAAGTCGATGGTGATCGTGTCGCGGGGAATTTCGTAAATTTCTTGCCCCATATATCCCTCTACGTAGGAGGCGGTAAAATCCACCAGCGTCAAGCCGATCGTATCCAGTCGGACGCGCGTGCCGCTACTCTCCAGCAGGACGTGATACTCGATAAAGAGCGAGTCCCGCGTAGGTACCAGCGTATAGCCCGTGAGGTCCACCTGGGGATGTACAAAGAGGGGGAAGTTGGGGTCATCGTGAAAGTAATTGTATTCGTACACCTCCCCATTGGGGGTGATCAGGTTGGGAAATCGCGCCTTAAAGGTAACGGGTTCGCTGAAGCTCATCGCGTAGAGGATTTGCATGGTTCCACTATTGATCAGGGCATAATCCAGGTCAAAGCCGTTGGGCGTACTAAAGGGCAGGGCGGAGATGGTGTCGAAGAGCGGGAAGGTTCCTTCCGTCTGGGCAATCGACTCAAAGATTTCGCTGCTTTGCCGCGCCGTGACGTCACCAAAATAATTCATCGTCATAAAGCCATCCGCATCGACGGTGATAAAATTATCGTCACCGAAGCGGCTAAAAGCGTCCTCCATGGACAGCTCGGAAGTCAGTAGGGGGATGGCAAATTCAGGACGGTAATCGGCCAGCTGTACCTCGTCGTACTTATTACAAGCGAGGGTGGTCAGCAGCGCCAGGAGGAAAAAGAAGGGTCCGCGCTGAAAAGGTACCTTATTCATCATTGCTGTTGTTTTTAAACCCGCTTCCTTCAAGCGGTTGACACTCATTATTATTGCGCAATAGCAGAAATTAACCAAAAATTAACGCCCGTCTTGGCCAGCCGACCAAGTCCTGGGAGCCCGGAGCTCCTTCCATAGCCATATCCATGTTTGTGTTTGTAAGTGGTACTAGACCTAGATGAGTTCGTTTTCTTCGCGTATGTTAAAGGTAGGAAGTATTTACTGATTAACGCAGTCGGGACGGAATGGCTGCTCCACAAATGTCTGCTAATTGCCAATGCCTGGCAATTTTGCCACTCTTCGCTGATTGGGGACATTAAAATTGCCACGGTCCAACCCATCCATACCGGGTCCATACCGGGTCCATACCGGGGAGGAGCATCTTACTCAAGCGTAAAACTTTGTCCCAGCGCGGGTATCGCCACCTGGTCAAAGCCGTGGGGCGCCAACCATTCCCGCAGGGCTTCTTGGCGGTCGATTTCGCCGTGGACGAGGAAGATTTTTTTCAATCGCCCCTTCTGATTGGCGAGAAAGTCGACAATTTCGTTGCGGTCGGCGTGGGCCGAAAAGGAGTCCATGATTTCGATATCGGCACTGACCATTTTGACTTCTCCAAACAGCTTGATCGTCGATTTTCCAGCCCGCAATTGCCCCCCCGCCGTATCGGGGCTACAGTAGCCGACGATGAGCAGGGTGGTTTGGGCCAGGTCAATATTGTTGAACAGGTGGTGACGAATCCGTCCGGCGTTCATCATCCCCGAGGAACTGATCACGATACAAGGCTCGGTGGAAGCGTTGAGGGCTTTGGAGGCCGCCACTTCTTTGATGTAGCTCAGGCGGTTGAATCCAAAGGGATTGTCATCGATCAACATGTACTCGTTCAAGTCGTTGTCAAAGCACTCGGGATGGGAGCCAAACACGACGGTGGCGTTGACGGCCAGGGGGCTATCGACGTACACCGGAATGCGCGGCAGTTCACCGGCCGTCTCCATCTGGTCGAGCATGTAGACGATCTCCTGGGTCCGCCCCACGCTAAAGGCCGGAATGAGCAGCTTGCCCTTTTTTTCGATACAGGTGCGTTTGATGATCTCCAGGAAGCGCGAGGCCTCGGCGGGTTTTTCGAGGTGGTCCTTGTTGCCGTAGGTCGATTCGCAGATCAGGTAGTCCACCGGGGGCATGGGCTGTGGGTCCCTCAGGATGGGGCGGTCGGGGCGACCGATATCGCCGGTGAATCCAAACATAATTTCTTGGCCTCCTTCCTGGATCCGCAGGGTCACGGAGGCACTGCCCAGGATGTGCCCGGCGTCGGTAAACAAGACTTCTACCCGGTCGTTGATGCGGTGCCACCGACCGTAGCCCACCCCCACGAAAAGTTCCATGGCCGGGGGGACGTCTTTGCTTCGGTAGAGTGGAGTGGCGAGTTTTTTCCGCAGCTTTTTTCCGCCCTTCTTCCGCTTCCGCAGGAGGCGTTTGTTTTCGTACTCGGCATCGCGCTCCTGAATTTTGGCGCTATCGAGCAGCATGATGGCGCAGAGGCTACGGGTGGCGTGGGTACAGATGATGTGACCCCGGAAGCCATCCTTGACCAGTTTGGGAATCCGACCGCTGTGGTCGATGTGGGCGTGAGAAAGGATCATACAGTCGACGCTGCCGGGGGAGAAATACCAATTTTCGTTGAAATCGGCCAGGTCCTTGTTGCGGCCCTGGTACAGGCCACAGTCGAGCAGGATGCGGTAGCCGTCGTCGAGGGTGAGGAGGTGAGCGCTTCCGGTAACTTGTTGGGCAGCTCCGCAGAATTGAACCTTCATGACGTGGAGTTTTGGTGGATTTGTTGGCTAGTGTGGTCCAAAATAATAAAAAAAGGGATAGCGACCAGCACCATCCCTTTTTTCGCACCTTATTGGCGGGACCTTAGACCGTCATAATGTCCTTTTCCTTTTGCTCAACCAGGCTACTGACCTTGGAACCAAAATTGTCCGTCATCTTTTGCACCTCCTCTTCCTGGCGCTTCCCCGCATCTTCGGGATAGCCATTTTTGACGGCTTTTTTGACCGAGTCCATCATTTTGTGCCGGGCACTGCGCAGACTCACTTTGGCATCTTCGCCCAGTTGTTTGGCCTGTCTGACCAAACCCCGGCGACGCTCTTCGGTGAGGGCCGGAATATTGATAATGATAATATCCCCGTTGTTTTGGGGATTCAGACCGAGGTTAGCAGTCATGATGGCTTTTTCGATCGGGCTGATCATGTACTTTTCCCAGGGCTGTATGGAATGGTTACGGCCTTGGGATGCCGATAGGTTGGTTACTTGTTTTTGCGGGGTGGGGCTGCCGTAGTAATCGACCATTATGCTACTTAGCATGCTGGGAGAAGCTTTGCCCGCCCGAACCTTTTTCAGCTCGTTCTGCAGGTAGTCGATGGTGCCTTCCATCTCCAGTTCTCCCATCTCAATATTTTCCTCTAACTCTTCGGTAGTCATAAACTTTCTTTTGGTTCAAAATGGTGGGGCGGTGGAATCAGAAATTGTATTTCACCACTCCCTTTTCAATCTCAATTTCTTTGTTGGCCTCCATCCGACGGATGATGAGGTCAACATTGTCGTCGTATTCGGTCAGCTCTTGGTTGTAGAGCTGGATGTAGCGCTTGAGCGTTTCTACCTCCGCGGGGCGGTTGCCCGAATGGACCAGACGCCTTACGGTTTCCTTGGCGGTACTTTGGATGAGCGATTCCCCATTGTAGTCGCCCTCGATCAGTGGCTCTTCTCCCGAGTCGGGATGGTCCGTGGCAACGGCACTGCCATTACTCCCCAACTCGTCAATTACCAGGGGGGGCTCTTCACTTTGCTTGTCCAGACTGCTGTGCTTTTTGCGTTGGATGCGCAGGCAATCGCGTCCCTTATCGTTGATGTAGCTAACTAGGGTATCCAGACTGCGGTCGTTGGAGAGTACGGCAAACTCTACTTCCAGGGCCACCTTTTGGTGGATGCGCCCCATGACGAAAGCAAGGGGATAATTGAAATGGGCATCCTCTTCTTCGGTGGGGTGTACCGTGATCCACTTGACCGCTTTGCCCAGCTTTTGTACTTGTCGGACGAGGGGAAAAGGAATGCTATCCTGATCGCTGGAGATGAAGATAAAAAGTCGATCGCAAACCTTTTCGAGCTTGCGGAATTTGACTTTCAATAGGTTCTCGTAGTCCGTAAATACAAACCTTCTGTTAGTGTTTTTCATAGGTGCCAAGCGTCGTGAATTTGATGAAAGGGGAGCGCCCTGAACAGCCCTGCTAAAGTAGGTTAAAAAGCCGCTTTTTCAAAATTTTACGGGTACTTTTCCAGTGCGCTTCTTTCCCCCTACCGCCTACTGGCGACTAGTATAACGCCAGATCAAAAACAAGAGGGTCACCAGTGCGGATAGCGCCGCCGCTACGTAGGTCATCGCCGCCCACCACAGGGCATCTTTGGCTCCTTCGTACTCCGACCCGCGCGTGATGCCCGTTTCGTCGAGCCAGACCAGGGCGCGCTTGCTGGCGTCAAACTCAACGGGTAAGGTCACGAAGCTGAAGGCCGTCGTGACGATAAAGGCACCGATGACGAGGAGTAGCAGTTGGGGGAAACTTCCCGCTAACACCAGCGCTCCCATGAGCAAAAACTGCTGGGCCCCGGTGGCGACCTTGACCGCGGGCACCATCTTGGAACGCAATTGCAACATGCTGTAGGCCGTGTCGTGCTGTACGGCGTGGCCACATTCGTGGGCCGCTACCGCCGCCGCCGCTACCGACCGCCCCCGATAGACCTCCGGGCTGAGCGCAACCGTCTTGGTGGCGGGGTTGTAATGATCCGAGAGGAAACCCTGGCCTTCGACTACCTGTACGTCACCGATATTGTAGTGACGCAACATGGCCTCGGCAACCTGTTGGCCGCTCATGCCATTGCTCAGTCCCACTTGGCTGTAATAGTTGAATTTACTTTTGAGGCGGTTGCTGACGAAGGCCCCCACCAGCGATAGGGCACCGGTGACGATCATGAACAACATATAATCTCCACTGAAAAACATAATTATCGAATTTGTGAGTTGATTGGAATAACCATTAACTAACGTCTCAACAAGTTCCGTCCTACTTTGGATGTAAAAAATCTACTAAGGTCACCATTCTCTTGATCAAAAAGGCCTAATTCAGCAGTTCAAAACGGGTGTAGGCCTGTAGGGCCGCGGGAATCCGAATTCCCTCCGGGGTCTGGTGGTTTTCGAGTAGCGAGGCCATGATCCGGGCCAGGGCCAGGGCACTGCCGTTGAGCGTGTGGGCCAGGTGGGTCTTTTTGTCTGCCCCGCGGTAACGCAATTTCATCCGATTGCTCTGGTAGGTTTCGAAGTTCGATACCGAGCTGACCTCCAGCCACCTTTTTTGGGCGAGGGAATAGACCTCAAAATCAAAGGTGAGGGCCGAGGTGTGCCCCAGGTCCCCCCCGCACAGGCGCAGGATCCGGTAGGGCAATTCCAATTTTTGGAGCAGGCCTTCGACGTGCTGGAGCATGGCTTGGAGGGTATCGTAAGAGCGGTCGGGATGCTCGATTTGAACGATTTCCACCTTGTCGAATTGGTGGACGCGGTTGAGGCCCCGGACGTGGGCACCGTAGGAGCCAGCCTCGCGGCGAAAACAGGGCGTGTAGCCACACAATTTGATGGGAAAATCGCCTTCCGCGAGGATGTCGCCACGGTACATGTTGGTGATGGGTACCTCGGCGGTGGGGATGAGGTAGAGCTCGTCGAGCGTAACGTGGTACATCTGTCCCTCCTTGTCGGGCAATTGGCCGGTACCGCGGGCCGAGTCGGCATTGACCAGGTGGGGGGGGATGATCTCTTCGTAACCAGCGGCGTGGGCTTCGTCGAGGAAAAAATTGATCAGGGCGCGTTGCAGCTTGGCGCCTTTGCCCCGGTAGAGGGGAAAGCCCGATCCGGTCAGCTTGGTGCCCAATTCGAGGTCAAAAATTTGGTATTTCTTGGCCAATTCCCAGTGGGGCAGCGCCGAGGCGGGCAGCTCGGGGAAGGCTTCGGTCCAGTCCTGATACACCTCGTTGTCTTCATCCGTATTGCCGGCGGGTACCGAGGGGTGGGCTACGTTGGGCAAGGCCAGCAGGGTCTGTTCCAGCTCGGCTTTGACGCTTTGGAGTTGTTCTTGTAGCTGGCCCGAGGCGGCCTTGGCTTCCGCCACTTTGGCCTTTAGCTGGTCGCCTTCGGCGCGTTGGCCAGACTTGTACAGGGCTCCGATTTGCTTGGACAATTGCTTGCCCTCGGCCAGGAGGTCGTCCAGTTGTTTTTGCGTCGCCTTGCGTTGGTCGTCCAGGGCGATGATGCGATCCACTATTGCGAGTTCTTCGTCAGGATAATTGCGGGTTTTCAAACCTGCGATAACCCGGTCTTGGTGCTCCCGGATGAAGCTGAGTACTAACATGTAAGTTGGAATTTTTGTGGTACAATAGGGAAAAAAGGTCAAAACCGCGACTTCCGTTCCCCTTACGGACAATTATTTTGGTATAATATGTGTTATAAATGGCATAAGAAACGGGTGAAGACCGGGTCGATTTGCAAGGCTGTGGAAAATTTTATGTTAATTTTTTGCAAAGATACTATTTGATATTTAAAAATAAACGTATTTTTGCTGCAGCAGAATAACTAAGCACGCCTGATTATTCAATCCTTCTAGATCAAGTAAGTTTTTTTTGCGTTTCTACTTCATTCAGTAGACCTCATCACGGGCTGATGATATGGCAAATTCCACTTATCCCGGATCGGGTAAATGTCGTGACTTTCATTTTGGTGCAGCGCAGTACCGAAAAAGCCTTAGCCCCCACAACTCAATTCCACTAGAAAGGTTAAACGCGATCTTCCGACCATTGGCAAAAAGACCCAATCCCAATTTGTTATTCCCAACTTGAGAAAAGTACCGAAGCCATAATAAAGACAAAGAGAACAAGCACTATAAAGTAAAACCTCAAAATTGTACGAACGCAATGTATGATATCAACCAGCTGAGAGAGATGCGAGTACCCAAATTACGGGAACTGGCCGAGCAGATGAGTATTAAAGGGTACAGGAAATTGAATAAGCTAGACTTGATCTACAAGATTTTGGACGAGCAAGCCGTAGCCGGTGGCAGCCCCGACGAAGGGGCGACAGAAGAACCCGAAGTGAACGAACCGGCAGCGACTGATTCTGATAGCCGAGGCGCCCAAACCGAATTCGACGACGACCAAAATAGCAATACCGAAGAGGAAGATGGGCCCGACGATCCCGGCGAAAAACCAGAAAGACGGCGGCGAACCCGCAAGGTCATTTCCGTCGCCAGTGCCAAGGATCGGATGATGTACAAGGACAAACCCACCAGCCGGGGCCGCCGCGGTGACTACGCTGACTCCAAATCCTCCAATGACAATCGCCCTCCCGTCGAACGACCAGAACGGCCCGAAAGACCAGAACGGCCAGAGCGACCAGAACGGCCAGAACGACCGGAACGCAAGGAACGGGCGGAAAGACCTGAGCGGACGGAAAGACAGGAGAGACCGGAACGGCCCGAGCGCTCCGAAAGACCGGAACGGCCCGAGCGTCAGGAACGGCCCGAACGACCGGAAAGATCCGAACGTCCCGAACGCGACTTCCGCGAAGGCCGCGACTTCCGGGATCGCGATCGCGATCGCGACCACAAATACAACAATCAAAATCAGGGCCCCGACCACAACAAAGGGAATACCAACCCCAACGGTAACAAATCCCGTTCGCAAGAGCCCAACTCCGAGCGTCAAAAGTTCAACATCGAACTGGACGGCATCATCGAAGGCGAGGGTATCCTCGAAATGATGCCCGACGGCTACGGCTTTTTGCGCTCCGCAGATTACAACTACCTCACTTCTCCCGATGATATCTACGTCTCCCCTTCCCAAATCAAGCTGTTTGGCCTGAAGACGGGGGATACCGTCAAGGGAGCCATTCGCCCCCCCAAGGAGGGTGAAAAATATTTTGCCCTCCTCCGGGTTTCAAAAATCAACGGCCTCGATCCCAAAGACATCCGCGATCGCGTCCCCTTTGAATACCTGACCCCGCTCTTCCCCGACGAAAAATTTGAATTGGCTTCCTCCCCGACCGGCCGCGACTACGGCCCCCGGATGATCGACCTGTTCACCCCCATCGGTAAGGGACAACGGGGCTTGATTGTGGCCCAACCCAAAACGGGTAAGACCTTCCTACTCAAGGACCTGGCCAATGCCATTTCCAAAAACCAGCCCGAATGCTACATGATGGTACTGCTGGTGGACGAACGCCCGGAAGAAGTCACCGATATGCGGCGGAGTGTCAATGCAGAAGTAGTGGCCTCCACCTTTGATGAGCCCGCTGACAACCACGTTCGCGTGGCGGGGATCGTCCTCGAAAAGGCCAAACGCCTGGTCGAATGCGGCCACGATGTCGTCATTCTTCTGGACTCCATCACCCGTCTGGCGCGGGCTTACAATACCGTGGCCCCGGCCAGTGGAAAGGTACTCTCGGGAGGTGTGGAAGCCAACGCCCTGCACAAGCCCAAGAAGTTTTTTGGAGCCGCGCGGAACATCGAAAACGGTGGCTCCCTCACCATCCTCGCCACGGCCCTCATCGATACGGGATCGAAGATGGATGGTGTGATCTTCGAAGAATTCAAGGGTACGGGTAATATGGAACTCCAGTTGGATCGCAACCTGGCCAACCGCCGCCTCTACCCCGCCGTCGACCTCACCAAGTCGAGTACGCGCCGAGAAGACCTGCTCCTGGATCGGGATACCCTCCAACGGATGATCATCCTGCGCAAACACCTGGCGGATATGAAACCGGAAGAGGCCATGCAGTTTTTGCTCAAGTACTTCCGCGATACCAGCAGCAATGCCGAGTTTTTGACCTCGATGAATGGCTAAACCACTCGGGGCCTGCCGATAAATCGCTAGAAAAATTGGCTAATTCGTAAAATACCCTTACCTTTGTCGGGCTTTTGAAAAGCGTGATTTTTTAAAGATTACAGTACAATGAAAAGAACTTATCAACCTTCGAAAAGAAAGCGGGTCAACAAGCACGGCTTCCGCAGCCGCATGAGCAGCAAGAATGGCCGCCGCGTACTGGCGCGCCGTCGGGCCAAAGGCCGTCATAAGCTCAGCGTATCGGATGACAAACACGTGAAGTAAGATTTTTGACCCCATTCGCCTTCCACACCGAAGAACGGTTGAAAAGCCACCAAATAATAGGCTCTCTTTTTCAAGAGGGCCTCTCCTTTTCCATTTATCCCCTACGCGTCATCTGGCGCCCCCTGACGGAGCCCAATGGCTCCTTTCCCGCCCAATTTGCCCTCACGGTACCCCGACGGGCTTTTAAAAGAGCCGTCGACCGCAACCAACTTCGGCGCCGCATTCGCGAAGCCTACCGGCTCCACAAGCCTCACTTTTACCGACAACTCCCCGCGGATCAGGACCAACAGCTTGCCCTGATGGTCATCTATACGGCCCGCGAAGCCCTCCCCTACGCCGTCATCGAACGCTCCATGAAGCGTCTGCTCAAACGCTTGGCCCGTCAGGTGGCCAAATCCTAGGCTCCGATTCAGCTCACTTTTCCGACGATTCAAGCGATTTTCTGGACAATTCCAGCGAGATTAGGTATCTTTTGTTGGGATTTATACTAAACTTTGTCGGATGTTGTCCTTCAGAAAAATACTCGGTTTTAACGACTGGTGGCTGATGATCGTCGGGATTCCCATCGCGGCCCTCATCATCACGTCCATCCTGTTCAACGAGGTGCTCCGCGATTTCTCCAGTATGACGTTTTCGCGCTGCGTTCTCGTCTCTATGGTGTACACCACCGTTTATTGGCTGTCCTTCAGGGCGGTATTCGTACTGGTTCGCTTTTGGTTTCCAGGCCACCAGAATACCGTGATGAGGATCTGGATTCAGACGGCCTTTATCTTCGTCACCTACTTCGGACTGCGCACGCTACTCAAACTGACCATCCACGAGCCCCTCCACGCCTTTTCCGGTACCAAAGGCGTCCCGGATACGGCCCTCGAACCAGTGAGTACCCTCATCCTGACCTTTTTGATCCAGGCCATTTACGAAGGGGTCTATTTTTTCAACTTGCGCAATCAGTCGATCGTAGAACGGGAGAAATTGCAACGCGCTCACGTACAATCCCAATTGGAAGGACTAAAAAATCAGGTGAACCCCCACTTTCTCTTCAACAGCCTCAACACGCTGGCTCAACTGATCCCCGAAGACCGCAACAAGGCGGTACGTTTTGTACAAAAGCTGTCCAAATCCTACCGCTACATCCTCGAAATCCGCGACGAAAAGTTGATCTGCCTCGAGGATGAGCTCGACTTTCTTAAAGCCTTTGTCTTTCTACTTCGCGAGCGTTTTGGCGATAATCTACAGGTCGACGTGAGGATTGCCAAGGATCAACTCCGCGCTAAAGTGGTCCCCCTCTCCCTCCAACTCCTGGTGGAAAACGCCATCAAACACAACATCATCTCCAAAGCCCGCCCGCTGCACATTTCGATCTACCAAGACGGAGAACATTTGATCGTCAAGAATAACCTACAGCTGAAAAAACAGGTGATCAACTCAACGGGAATGGGCTTGGAAAACATCAAAAAGCGCTATCATTTTTACTCGGATGAATCGGTACAGATCGAATCGACAGAGAAGGAGTTTATCGTGGCCCTTCCCCTCATCCGCTCCGAAAAATTACTACTCTCCCCGACGACCTAAACTTATGGACATCCTCATCATCGAAGACGAATTGCCCGCCGCTCGGCGACTCCGCACCCTGATCGGCCAACAAAACCAAGCCACCAATATCCTGGAAGTGATCGATAGCGTCGAAGGAGCCGTCGAATGGCTACGCGCAAAACCCAAGGCCGATTTAATTTTTATGGACATCCAACTGGCCGATGGCTTGAGCTTCGATATTTTCAATCAGGTCGAAGTAAAGGCGCCCGTTATTTTCACCACGGCTTTTGATCAGTACGCGCTCAAAGCCTTCAAGGTCAACAGCGTCGATTACCTCCTCAAACCCATCGATCCTCAGGAACTCCAACTGGCCTTCGACAAGTACCAACGTCACTACCAAGCCAACGCAGTGTACGACTATCAGTCGATTCGCCAATTGATGGAGCAAATGGTCAGTCGCAAGTACAAGGAGCGGTTCTTGGTAAAGATGGGCCAGCAACTCAGCTACCTACCCGTCGAGCGCATCGCCTATTTCTATTCCGAAGACGGCTTGGTACACGCCCTGGACCAAAAAGGCAAACGCTACATCATCGACTTTACGCTCGATCAGTTGGAGGAGGCTTTACAACCCAACGATTTCTTCCGCATCAATCGCAAAATCGTCACTGGACTCCGGGCCATTCACAAGATTCACACCTACTTCAACAGCCGCCTCAAATTGGAGCTCCAGCCCTCCGTTCTGGAAGAAGTCATCGTCAGTCGGGATCGGGTACAGGCTTTCAAACAGTGGCTGGATAAATAGCGGAAGACGGGAAATTAATCGTCGAGGGCCTCTACCTCGCGATCGCTAAAGCTGTCCTGCGGAATGTTGTGCTGGACAAAACTACACCAGGGGCAACTCTTCTCCCCACAGCCCTCGTAAAATTCCTGCGCCAAAATTTTCTGGTAGGTTTCGCGGATCAACCGGCGCAGCAAATCCTGCCCTTCCCGATCGAGCCCCACCCGTACTTCGGGAAAGTATCCCTTCGCATCGGGTTCCAAATAGCTGATCACCCCCGTTTCTACACTGCGCTGCTTCTGCTGGGCCTCGTACAGCAACTTGTAAAAGTGCAGCTGGCGCCAGTAAATACCGCCGAGTGGCTCGGACGGTCGGGGCCCCCGGACCTTTTTGGCCACGTGACTTCCCGTTTTGTAATCCACGATGACCGCTTTTTTCTCCATGGACAAGTCCAGTTTATCGATCGTTCCCACCACGGGCACGCCATCAATTTCAAGATGGCGAAAACTTTGCTCCACCTGCGCCGCCACTGTCCACCCCGCTTCGTGCTGCTGGTAGTACCGGCGTAAAAACTGTCGGCCCAGATCCAGTCGGTGCCGAAATTCGGTGGCCGTAAAGAAGCCTTCCTGGCGATAAAGCTCCTCTACGTAGAAGCCAACGAAGGCATCCACGTCCGGTCGTTCGGCCTCGGGTGCTTGTTGCCAGCGATCGAAAAGCCGACGCAGGGCAAAGTGCATGGCCGTACCAAAAGCCGCGGAAGGACTGGACACGGTGGGAACCCGCAAGATGTGCTCGTAAAAAAAGCTGAGGGGGCAGCGCAAAAACTGGTTTAGGCTGGAAATGCTGAGGGCAAAATCCTCAAGTAGCAGCGCTACTTGGTCGCGATCGAGCCGGGGCACGAAGGGTTTGCGCTGTTCCTTTAGCAGCAAGACTTGGGCTTCCAGTAGGGGCGCATCCGCCAGCTGGCGAAGCTCTCCGCGGAGGTCCGTCCCTTCCTGAATCTCTTGTACAAAGCGACAGGGATTGATGGCCTTGCCCCGCGTATCGCGCTGGCTGTAGGAAAGGTGCAGAAACTCCTTCGCCCGGGTCATGGCGACGTAGAACAAGCGACGGCGGGCCTCCATGGCGTCTTCCTCGCCGGAGAGGGTCAGGGTATCGGGAAAGGTAAAACGCTGGGCATTGGTCCGGCGCGGTTCCCAGGATTTGGCGGTACAATCGAGGAGAAAAACGTAGCGAAATTCCAGCCCCTTAGAGCTGTGGGCCGTCAGCAGGTGGACTCCCTCTCCCGCCCGGATGCTTTTTTGCAGGCGAACCGGTAGGCGGTTGGCATCCATCCGCTGGAGGGTCTCCACAAAGCCGGGGAGCCGCAAGCGGGGCCGCCGGTCGGTTTCCCGCTTGACAAACTCGCTAAAGGTATGCAGTTGCTGTAGCAACCAACTGCGATCGGGGTCGTTCAGGACTTGGCGCAACATCCCACTGCGATTGACCAGTCGTTCGACCAGGAGTGGTAGGGGATCGTTGCTGCCCTCCGTCAGCAGGGTTTCCAGCAGTTCGGAAAAGCGGAGGAGGGGTTCTGGCTGACGAATACCGAGGGAATGGAGCAGCTTTTCGCCGCCAATCAAATCGCGCCAGGCCGGCCGCTGCTGGTAGTCCTGCTTTGCTTGGTAAAGGCTAAGCTGGGCCAAAGCGCGGGCCTCGATACCGAGGAAAGAAAAATGGAGAATGGGAAAGAGTTGGGCCTCCCCACTGTAAGGCGATTGGCGTTCGGCGTGGAGGTATTCCAGCAGTTGTCGCAGTTGGATGATGAGTGGCAAGTCCAGTACATTGACCTGGCGCTTGGTGTTGTAAGGGATCCCCTTCTTTTCCAACAGCTGGACGAGGTTGGCGGCCTGTTGGTGCTTGGCGTAGATGATGGCCACCTCGTCCAGCGAGACCCCCCGATCGCGCAGGGCGGTGACTTGGGCGGCGATATCGGTATCCTCGTGGATCCGGTTGGGGTAAACGACCAACTGCGGCCGCACCTCCGACCGGGCAAAATTGGGGTGGCGAGCCACGAGGTGTTTTTGTAGCTTGGGCAATTGCTGGATCAGGCGGTGCTCGTTTTGGCCGATGAGGGCTTGGGCGGCATCCAGGAGGTGCTGGGAGGAGCGGTAGTTATCCTTGAGCAGCACCAGCTGTAAATCGCTTTGATAATCGTGGTAAAAGTCCATCAGATTCTTCAAACGGGCTCCCTGAAATTCGTAGATCGACTGATCGTCGTCCCCCACGATGAACAGGTTGGGATTGGCCCAGTAGCGCACCAATTGCTGAATGATGCGGTTTTGCGAACCGTTGGTATCCTGGTATTCGTCGATCAAAAAGTAAAGGAACTGTTCCTGATAAGTACGGAGCAAGGCCTCGTCCTCCTCAAAGGCGTCGAGTACCCAGAGGATCATGTCTTCGAAGTCGTAACGGCGGTACTGCCGCAGCAGCTCCTGAAAACGGGGGAATAGAGCCACCGCCGCCGACAGCCGCGCCATCTTTTCCCGAGCGGCCTCGATGCGGGCCGTCTTGGGCGATCCCTTGAGGTTGCCCCGACTGTTTTGCTGGTAGACGAATTCCTTCCGCCGGGGCAAATCCTCCACGTAATGCGCAATCCGCTCCTGAACGAAGTCGACCGTCCAGGCCTCCGACTTCATCCGTTTGAAGAGGTCGTACAGCTGTTTTTCGTAGAAATAGAGATCGGAGCGCCGCAACTTCAGGAGGTGGTTGCTGGGCAGATCGTCGATCAGACGGCGGACGATTTCGACGCGTTCCAGGTCACTCAGGGGCTCCAGGTCGTGTCGGCCGAAGCGTTCGAGGTTATCCTGGATGATGGTATTGCAGAAGGAGTGGAAGGTGTAAATGGGGACGCGGTAGGCCTCGGGGCCGATAAAGCGGAGCAGCCGTTGCCGCATGGCGGCGACACCGGCGTCGGTGAAGGTCAGGCAGAGGATGTTGTTGGCCTGGGTGTCGGTGTCGAGCAGAATGCGACCGATGCGGGCGCTCAGGATGTGGGTTTTGCCCGTACCGGGGCCGGCCAGCACCAATACGGGGCCTTCGATTTGGGCGACGGCCTGGGCCTGCTCGGTATTGAGGTGTTCGAGCGCGCGGAGAAATTCTCCCTGGTATTGTTGTCGTCTTTTCTTTTTGGCCATCGGTGCACAAAGATACGGACTTTGGAAGGAAAAGCCTTTGGACAGTGTCGCTCACTCGCCTCAAAAGAAAAATAAACGGACCAATGCCAGGACGATAATCACCACCAAAAAGCGATAGGCCCACAGGTCCGCTTGGGGGTGTTGGGAGGCAAAGTTTGCCGCAATCGTGGCACCGATCACCTGCCCCAGGGCCAGCAACAGGCCAAAGGGCCAATGGATCAGTCCTTGCCACTGAAAGATGGCGATACACAGCAACGTATACGCACTTACCGCCACCAATTTGACGGCGTTGGCATCGTTGATGCTATAGCGAGCCCCCAGGACCATTGCCGCGAGAAAGAAAATGCCCATCCCCATTTGGATAAAGCCCCCGTAAAAGCCGATGGCCAGGAACAGTGGGATGGCCACCCAGAGTCGGGGCGCGCGTTCGTAGTCAGTGGTGCGAAGCCAGCGTTTGGGTTTGACCAAGATGACCACCAACATCAGGACCATCATCAAGCGAAAGACCTCGCGAAACTGCTCGTTGCTCACCCACACCGCCAGCAACACCCCGCCGATGGCTCCAATGATGGTCGGAATTAGGTAAGGCCCACTACGCTCCAGGTTCAACTTGCCGTTGCGGTGGAAGATCAAAGCCCCCACCATACTGCCGGAGAAGACGCCGAGGCGGTTGCTCCCATTGGCCAAATTGGGGGGTAGCTGCAACAATTCGGTGAGAATCAGCAGGGTGATGGCCGAGCCATTGCCCGCCAGGGTGTTGATGATCCCCGCGGCCGTTCCCCCAATCAAAGCGATGATGAGGTCAGTCCATTCCATCGGTAGCGGGATCCGCAGCGGGAATTTCCTGGCACAACTCGACCAGGACGCCATTGGCGGATTTGGGATGTAGAAAGCAGACGAGCTTATTGTCGGCACCGCGTTTGGGCCGTTCGTTGAGCAGGGTGAAGCCCTCGGCAGCGAGGCGCTGCATCTCGGCTTCAATATCGGCGACCTCGAAGGCCAGGTGGTGAATCCCTTCCCCCCGCTTGTCGATAAACCGGGCGATGGGACTGGCCGGGTCGCTGGCCTCCAGCAATTCGATCTTCGATTCGCCAATGCGGAAAAAGGAGGTATTGACGTGCTCGGAATCTACGGCTTCGATTTTGTAGTGGGGTGCCCCCAGCAATTGGGCAAAAAGCGCGTTGCTCCGCGCCAAGTCGCGGACCGCGATCCCAATGTGTTCAATTTTTAACATAGGCAACGATTGTGGCCCACAAGGTAGCGAGATTTTTGAAAAAGGAGGCTCCTCCTTCTCCGCTTCCCCGAAAGAAAACCACGAGAAGTTGGAGCCCGCCTGACATATGTATCGCTATCCGTTGACGGGAGGTCAGGTGCCCACCAATCGAGACAAAAAATGTCCAGGACCTCGGGGAAACCCGAAGACGGAATCGTGGAGACCTCCCCCATTTTTAGAATCCCGGGGGGGAACAATCAATCGCTTGGAACAAAAGTAGGCCGCGGGGGAGACGCGACCCATTACAATTTATCGACTTTTTACCGGGCCCAAAAAAACCCCGAGCGGAGGTCGGGGTCATAGGCTAGTTGGTGGG
>CALCCH010000522.1 GCA_937899855.1 uncultured Saprospirales bacterium
CCGTAGCCCAAATCGACGCAGGAGATTCACGCCAGTAAAGTATATTTTTGAGATGACTTCTACTACGAGGTAGAACAGTGTTTTATGCGGAAGATTCGCTCTTACCTAGTGGTCAAAGACCTCGTTCGGAACGACTCGGGCTTGTACACGACCTTATTGGCGGAGTACATATCTGGCCCGGTAAATCTTCCCCTCTCGATTAGCTTGCGGTAGCTGGGGTTGCGGTCGGGACTAAATGTTCTTTTTCGATTTGAGGGTAAAATTGACGGGGACCCGTAGCGGCCCGGCATCGTACATATTGAGGTAGAGGATGACGGGGGTCGCATTTCCTTCCCAGGTCACTTCGTAGCGGTCGAGCAGTCCTTTTTTGAAGGGAGAATTCTTGGTCTTGAAGGTACAACAGCTGCCCAGGCGTTCGTAGCTCAGGGGTTCCCCGTTGGGGCCGGCCAGCGCATTGAGAAAGCGCCGTTCGTTGAGGGGCCCATCGGAATCCATTATGCCTCCCACCTCGATGGGTTTTTTCTCCGCGTACCCGTAATTGGGGTCACTGGAAAATTCATTGAGGATAAAGGTTTGGCCATCCAGCAGTTTGGCCGTTTGCTTACCGCTTCTTTGAGTGGAGGAGCAGGAAAGAATCAATACCAGACTAAAAAGTGGGAAAAAGCGGAAGGTAGACCTCATGATTGTCGTTGGTTGGTATGAAAAGAATAAGGAAGATAAGATGAATGTGACGAACCGAAAAGCCTTGGCTCGCAAATGTGTACGTGGATTATCCATCGGGGATGCCTTTGGAGAAAGCTTTTTTGGCCGCGAGGCGGAAATGTTGAACCACATCGCCCAACGGCGGATTCCCGCGACTAGCTGGGAATTTACGGATGACACCGTGATGGCCATTGCGGTATTGGAGGAATTGGAGTGCTACGGAACCGTACAATCGAATCGACTGGCTGCTGCCTTTGCCCACAAACACGAATTGGATGTGAATCGGGGCTACGGGGCAACGACGCGGCGAATCCTCCGGGCCATTACGGCGGGGGAAGACTGGCAGGAGCTGGCCCGGAAGGTGTTCAGCGGTATGGGGTCAATGGGAAATGGCGCGGCCATGCGGGTTGGACCAATCGGAGCGTATTACCATGACGACTTCGATCGGGTAAGGACCCTGGCCATAACTTCTGCCCAGATTACTCACACCCACATCGAGGGTATCTGTGGGGCCATTGCCGTTGCCATCGCTGTTGCCATGGCCAGTCGGCTGGGATTAAAGGGTAAGGCGATGGAACCATCGCCTTTTATCCAGGGGGTACTGGACTGGTTACCGGATTGCGATACTCGGTCGAGGATCGCCAAATCGCTTCACGTGCCCTTACATTACCATACCGAAACCCTAAAAAGAATATTGGGCAACGGCACTCAAATCCAGGCGGTTGATACGGTCCCTTTTGCCCTGTGGTGTGCGGCACATCATTTAGACAATCTGGAAGAAGCGCTGTGGAAGGCCGTATCCGTTCTCGGTGATCGCGATACCATTGGAGCGATCGTGGGAGCCATCGTAACGATGTCCACCCCGGCAGATCGGATACCTACGACTTGGCTTTTGGCGGTGGAGGATTTTGAACAAAGCGTCTTTAGAAGTCCAGACTAGGGGGTGTCTGAAAATTATCCTTCGGCGCATCTTTGGCATCTTTAGAACTT
>CALCCH010000523.1 GCA_937899855.1 uncultured Saprospirales bacterium
CCCGCACCCCGCCCCCGCCCCTCACCCTGATTCTCCTACTGGCCCGGCGGAAGCTTTGAGGGGGCGGTGGAGAAAAATGAGGAAGCTGCGTAACCTTTAGCGTTGGAAGATCGTCATTGGGGAAACCAATGATCACTTCCAAAATCTAATCACTTGCAGCATTTACCCTACCTATTCCTGGCTTGGTGCCTGTCCCTGTTTTTGCTATCCTGTTCGGCCCCCAGCCCTTCGACACCTGCCGTCACCGCGCCGCCGCCCTTTCAATTGGTCGATACCCTCGTGGACCTCGACACCCACCCCCTTCACTTTAGCCTGGTCCCCGGTCGGGGAATGCCCATCCTCTTCGAGTCTGGGGGTGGGAGCTACGCCAGCGTCTGGCGCGACTTGCTCGCCCCCCTGTACGATTCCCTCGCCGCCCCGCTGATTACCTACGACCGGGCGGGATTTGGACAAAGCGGCATCGATACCAACACCATCAGCATCGACCGCGAAATCGAAGACCTCGATCGCGCGCTGCGCCGGCTGAGCTACGACGGTGCCCTCCTCGTAGTCAACCATTCCCTGGGGGGCGTCTACACCCACCTGCTGGCCGACCGCCATCCCGAACGACTGGATGGTGCCGTTTTTATCGACGCCTCCATCCCCTGCTACGAAACGGAGGCCCGCACCCAACGGACGATCGACTACATGGCCTCCTTCGGCATTGAAAACATCAAAGCTCAGTCGCCCGGCTTCCTCTACATTTTCCAAAATTACCGCGATTTCAACCGCCAATTGCGCGCCGCCACCTATCCCGCGGGTACCGCCACCACCGTCATCGGCGCCGATCGCCCACCGACTTCGACCGGGCCGGACAGCCTGTCTTGGAAAGCCTGTCAAATGGCTTTTGGGCAGCAGCCAGGGCACCGCTTTGTACTGGCGGAAAACAGTGGTCACCAGGTATTTCGGGAACAACCCCAGCTGGTGATCGATGAGATTGTACGCTTGTATCGCCAATTGGAAGCCCCCAAATAAGTCGCGCCCAAGCCGAAACCTTTGCGCTTTTATCGCTACCTTGGCTCCACTTCCTGCCCGTACAAGCTGAGCAAGACTTGCTGATCGTACCATTCCCCAATGGTGCTCCAAACCCCGCTGCGATGTTCGGAATGCGATTTGTACCCCTGGCGATTTTCCTGTTCTGCTGTGCGTTGGCGGCCCCCGCACAGGACGGCGTCCTGCGCGGCCGTATCCTATCCCTCAACGATGGACAAGGCGTGGGGAACGTCAATATCCAGGTGGCGGATCGCCGGGGGACGGTCAGCGACTCGACGGGACGCTTTGCACTGCGCACCGACCGTTTTCCCGTGGTGCTGCGCCTCAGCCACATCGCTTACCGGGAGCGCGAATACCGACTCAATGGCCCCACCGATAGCCTCTTGCTGATTTTTATGGAGGCCATGGCTACGGACTTGGAAGAGGTGGTGGTAGCGGGCCGCCAAGCGCCACAACCCTTATCGACCACGGAGGAGTGCTCGGTACTGGATTTTGCGGTGCTGGGGGAAACCCTACTCCGGCTGGAGTATCACGGCAGTTTTAAACCCTACCGCCTGGCCCTGATCGACGCGGACGGGACCCTACTCGGTGAGCTGTGGTTGCGCAAGATGCGGGCCGTCGAACGGCTGCACCGGGGCTGCAACAACGACTGGTACCTGGTAGCCAGCGCCTCGATTCACGCGCTGGACTTTAGCGAGGGGCAGCTGCGCCTTGGTCAGCGCCTGGCCTTCGATACCTTTGACCAACTCATCCAACCCTGCCGCCTCCACCACCAGCGGCAGCTTTACTACCTCTTTCCCCGGAGCAACGGACTGCAACAGGTGCTGCGAACTTACGATCTGGACAGTCAGCAGGTCCGTACCCTCCGCATCGTCGGCGACAACGAACAGCTGGCCAATTACCGCGCCGACCAGGCCTACATCCGCCGCAGTGCCCGCATCAATTCCATGCGCACCAACGACTATAATGTCAACCGCGCCCAGCGTCGCCTCCAGGCCGATTCGGAATTCCTGTCCCGCGTATTCTACCGCCCCGAGTTTCCCCTCACCCTCATGGCGCAGGGGGAGGACATCCTGCTTTTCAACCATCCCGAGCAGCAACTCGAATGCTACCGAGCTGGGGAGTGGCAACATTCCGTTCCGCTGGCTTATCCCGCCGAGGCTCGCTGGTCCAAACAGGTCGTCGTCGATTGGGTGGAGGAGGAGGCCTACGCCCTGTTTGAGGACGACGGGCGGGTGCTACTTCGTCGCGTGAATCCGCGGACGGGGAGTACCCTACTGACCGCTGATGTTCTGCTCGAAGGCCGCAAATTTGTCAAGCTGCGGGTGGTGGACGGGGTGCTCTATTACCTGCTGTTGGGTACGGGGCCCAATGCGCGACAGGTGCTGTACCAGCAAAGGATGTAGCATTTTGCGCGCTGGGGTGGTACTGTTTGTGCATGGGGGCAGGCAACGTTAGGTGCTTCCGGGGCGTTGGCAACAGTGGACGAGGTTCATTCTAAACCTTTAGCAATTGGAAATTGGAATTGTAGTCAGTGCCACGGCACTGCTGTTGATTGGGGCTACCTGGCGCACTGCGCAAAAGGTGCCGTCCGGCAAAGCTTGATTTACCTACTTCTGCTAGGTACGCTGCTTCGTTTTTTTACCGCCCCCGATCCTTTTCTTCACGAATGGGACGAACGCTACCACGCCCTAGTGGCCAAAAATATGGTGGAGCAGCCCTGGCGTCCTACCCTCTACGCCGATCCCATCTTGCCCTACGATTACCGAGATTGGTCGCAAAATCACGTTTGGTTACACAAGCAACCGGTTCCGCTGTGGACCATGGCCCTGGCCATCAAGTGGGGCGGCGCCAATGAATGGCCGGTCCGGCTGCCCTCCTTGTTGCTGTCCCGACTGGCGGTGCTGTTTACCTTTGGCATCGGTCGGCAGCTCTTTTGTCCCCGAATTGGTCTGCTCGCCGCTTTCTTTCACGCCATCCACGGTCTGTGCCTCGAGATTGGCTCGGGGCGGGTAGCGACCGATCACATCGACCTGCACTTTATGGTGTGGATTGAACTGGCCGTCCTGCTGGCGATTTACCAGGCGCGCCAGCGTCGGTACTGGTCTTTGATCGGTATGACGGTCTGTGTGGGACTGGCGATTCTGAGCAAGTGGCTGCCCACGCTGATCGTACTGCCGCTGTGGGGGCTTTTGCGTTGGGAAAGGGAAGGTGGGCTGAGGGCCTCCCTGCTGCTGGATGCCGCCCTGGTAGTGGGGCTTTTACTGCTGATCATTGTGCCCTGGCAGTGGTACATCCATACCTATTTCCCCCAGGAGGCGGCTTGGGAGCGGGCCTACGACCTCCGCCACATCTTCGAGCCGCTACAGGGGCAGGGCGGGCCTTTTTACTATCACTTCAACCAAATTCGCATCGTGTACGGCGAACTGGTTTACTTGGTGCTGGGCGCTGTGGCTTGGCGCTGCTGGTGGCGTCCCCAAGTGCGGTACGGGGTCCTGGCGCTGTGGATCGTGGTTCCCCTCTTGTTTTTCTCTGCGGTCCAGACCAAAATGCAGGGCTACCTCCTGTTTACCGCTCCCGCCTTCTTCCTGCTCACCGCCTGGATGATCTACGGCCTGAGTCGGCTCCGGTCGACCGCCGCTCGCCCTTACTTGTGGAGTCTCCTGATCGCTTGCCTGTACCTGCTGCCCCTGCGTTACTCCGTGGAGCGGGTCAAGCCCTTTCGCCCCGCGGTAGCACCGGAGTGGGTAGTGCCCTTGAAGGATTTCACGGCCCGCTTAAACGATACGGAACGGCACGTTCTTTTTGGGGAGCCCCATCCGATTGAAGCCATGTTTTACGGCAGCTCCCTCACGGCCTACCCCCAGGCGGGTGATCCACCATTGGTGCGGCGCTTGCGGGAGGCGGGCTATCGGGTGTGGATGCGGCAGGAGCTGGAGGGGCGGGTGGTGTACACCGCTTGGTAAATGCCAAGTCGAATCTTCGGTATTGCCCGGGGGAGGGGTGCTGGTTTAGCGGAGGGCATCGGCGTGGTGTTGGGCCCAGAGGAGGAGGCTATTGGTTTTGCCGCTGATGCCCAATTTTTTGATGATATTGCTGCGGTGCTTCTCTACGGTTTTGGTGGAAATAAAGAGTTGTTCGGCGATTTGGGGGCTGG
>CALCCH010000524.1 GCA_937899855.1 uncultured Saprospirales bacterium
ATGGTGGGTTGATCCCCAAGCTGGACAATGCCTTCCGGGCTCACCAGCAATCCGTTTCGACCGTACGCATCGGCAACCCCCACAGTTTATTCAACCAAAGTGCCACCCAGATATGCTAAATCCCCAGTCAGCCATCACCAGCGCCATCGCCCTGCTGCGCGACCTCATTGCCATTCCTTCCTTTTCCCGCGAAGAGGGTGCGGCCGCCCACCGCCTCGCCAAATATTTTCAGCACTGGGGCATCCCCTTCGAATGCCACGGCTACAACCTCTGGGCCAGTACCCCCAACCCCGGCGGGCGGCTGCCCGTGCTGCTGCTCAACAGCCACCTCGATACGGTGCGGCCGGTGGCCGGTTGGACGCGCGACCCCTTTGAGGCCAGTGTAGAAGGGGGGCGCCTTTACGGACTGGGCAGCAACGATGCGGGAGGCCCACTGGTGGCCCTACTGGCGGTGTTTACGGAGTACTACCACCGTAGGAATTTGCCCTACCAGCTGATTTTTGCCGCCACGGCGGAGGAGGAAATTTCGGGACAGCAAGGCATCGCCTCCGTCCTGCCCCTGCTGCCGGCTATCGACCTGGGCATCGTGGGCGAACCGACCCGGATGCAGCTGGCGGTGGCGGAAAAGGGCTTGATGGTGATCGATGCGGAGTGCCGGGGTCGGGCGGGCCACGCCGCCCGCGACGAAGGCAAGAACGCCCTGTACCTGGCCCTGGAAGACATCCAAGACCTACGGCAGTGGCCACTGCCCCGGCTCTCGCCCACCCTGGGACCGGTAAGGCTGACGGTCACCCAATTCGAGGCTGGACAGCAGCACAATGTCGTTCCCGATCGCTGTCGCTACGTCATCGACGTTCGGTCGAACGGAGCCTATTCCAATCGCGAACTTTTTGACCTGCTTCAGGATAAACTGAGCGCTAAATTACAAGCGCGTTCCTTCCGGCTCAACAGCTCGCAGATCGACCCCGAGCATCCAATCGTCCAGCGGGCTACCGCCCTGGGCATCCCCCGCTTTGGCTCCGTCACCCTGTCCGATCAGGCCCTGATGGATTTTCCGACCGTCAAGATTGGACCGGGGGATTCGGCGCGTTCGCACACCGCCGACGAATTTATCGCGCTGCGCGAAATCGAGGCCAGTATTCCCATCTACCGGCAGTTACTCGACCAGCTATCCATTTCCCAAAATGCCCTAAACCCCACTAATTCCCAATCCTCATGGCAGTAAAACTTTGGCAAACGAACGCAAAGCTCGACGACCAGATCGAGCGATTTACCATTGGTCAGGATCAAGAGCTCGACCGCTTACTCGCACCCTACGACGCCCTGGGTTCCCTGGCGCATTGTAGGATGCTGAGCGAGGTGGGCCTGTTGACGGCGGAGGAAGGTCAGGTGCTCGCTGCGGGCTTGCGGGACATCCTGGCGGAGATGGCGGCGGGAGAATTTAGGATTGAGGCGGGAGTGGAAGATGTCCATTCGCAGGTGGAATACCTACTCACGCAACGCTTGGGGGAGGTGGGAAAAAAGATCCACACCGGACGCTCCCGAAACGATCAGGTATTGGTGGACTTGCGGCTTTTTCTCCGGGAGGAGCTGGCCCAAATCTGGCACGGGACCGCCGATCTGGTCGAGACGCTGCTCGGCCAGAGTGAGCAATACCGCGATTACCTGCTCCCCGGCTACACCCACCTACAAATCGGGATGGTCTCCTCGGCGGGCCTGTGGTTTGGCGCCTACGCCGAGAGCCTGATCGACGACTTGCAACTGTGGCGATCGGTACACGACATCGTCAACCAAAACCCCCTGGGTTCGGCCGCGGGCTACGGCTCCTCCTTCCCCATCGACCGGCAGCGGACGACAGAGTTGCTGGGCTTTAGCGACCTCAACTACAATTCGATGCACGCACAATTGGGACGGGGAAAGACCGAATTGTACTTTGCCTTCGGGCTGGCCGCACTGGGGGCCACGATTGGCAAACTGGCGATGGACATCTGTTTGTACAATGGGCAGAACTACGGCTTCTTCGAATTGCCCCGGGCCTTTACCACGGGTTCGAGTATCATGCCGCACAAGAAAAATCCCGACGTGGTGGAGCTGATCCGGGCGCGCTGCAACCAGTGGCAAAACCTCCCCGCAGCGGTGATGGCTTTGACGACCAATTTGCCGGGAGGCTACCACCGGGATTTTCAGTTGCTAAAGGAGGTGCTCTTTCCGGCCATCCAGCAGGCGGGGGAGGTCTTGGAATTGACCCAACGCTTGGTGAGCGAGCTGCGGGTGGCGCCGGATTTACTGGCCGATCCCCGTTACGACGTCTTGTATAGTGTGGATGCGAGCAATCAATTGGTGGTGGCGGGGGTACCTTTTCGGGAGGCCTACCACCGGGTGAGTGACCAGGTGGAGGCGGGCAGTTTTCAGCGGCCGGCGGAGTTGCCGTACACGCACCTGGGCAGTATTGGAGAATTGGGGACGGCGGGGATTCGCCGCAAGCTGGATCGGCTGAGGGGGGAGGTGGATTTTGAGGGCTGGCGGGCTTGCCTGGCGGGCTTGGGGGTGGTCCAGCCAAAGCCCGAGTAGGGGACCTGAGCCGAAGTGGCAAAACCTGTACTTTGTCACTTCGGCATTCTTTCACACCTTTTTGGGGGCATTTTTCTTGCCCTCCACTTTTGTCAGCTACTGGCCAAACACCACTACTACACTCATTATCAATCGCCTAACTTGCACTGGCGTAGGGAAAATCACCCTACGCCAATTTTTTTTTGGGAAAGGTGCAGCGTTTTGGGGCCACCGGTCATATGGTATCAATGAGCGCGCTACTCGAATTGAATCTTTCCATCAAATAACTAGAAAAGTCATGAAATTTACCAGAATATTTTTTCTCCTTTTACTTTGCTGCTCGGTCTTGATGACCTCTTGCCGAAAAGAAGAACTATCCGAAGAAATCCAAACCGAACAAGAGATCACGCCCGAAGTTCGGAGCAACAACAAGCTCGTCCAGAACGTCGAGGTCGAGAGTGCCAGCTCCAGCGAAAATGGGCTTGATCTTGGCTGCTTTTCCATCAATTTACCCTTCGGATTGGTGGTGGATGGGGTAGAATCGACCATCAATACGGTGGAAGATTTCGAGGCGACCCTCGCTAACGGTGGCGAATACATCGACTTCGCCTACCCCATCACCATCACCTTGCTCGATGGTACGACCGAATCCATTGCCGACGGCGTAGAACTGGGCGAAGCCTTTGCCTCCTGCGTACCCGACGGTGGCTGGAACGAGGACCGTTTTCCCGCCTACCTGATTTGCGACCTGAATTCCTGCTACCAGTTGAACTACCCGGTCGACCTGGTCGATGGCGAGGGCAATACCTACCAGGCGAATTCGGAAGAAGCCTTTATCGAACTGATTGTGGAGATCCCCGAGTTGTACTTCGTTTTCCCCATCAGCCTCACCGACGAAAACGGCGCTATCATCACGGCGGAAAGCGAAGAGGACCTCTTCATCCTGCTCGCCAGCTGCGAAGAAGTCTACGATCCCGGTACGGATACCACCAACATCTTTGACGGGTTCTTTGCCGGTTGCTACGATATCGTGTACCCCACCCAAGTGGTCGATATGGATGGCAACCTGATTACCGTCGAAACGGAGGACGACTTGTTCAACCTCCTGCTGAACGGTGGCTTTGTGGACTTTGCTTTCCCGCTCAGTTTGGTGGATGAAGAGGGCAACGTGGTGGTGGTCAATGACCACGAGGAGCTCTGCGAATTGGTAGAAGCCTGCGTGGGAGGTGGCTCCGGTGGATCTGGCGGTGGACCTGGCGACCCCATCGACGGCCTGGACGCTACGCTCTTTATCCTGGCCTCGACGATCGGTGGCGAAGATTGCTACGAGCTGGTGTACCCCTTCACGGTCAGCAATGTGGACGGCACCCTTACGCAGTCGATCAACAACGAAGCGGAGGCACTCGCCCTCATTCAAAACAATCCTCCCAATGGCAATCCGTTCCTCATCGACCTGCCGCTCGACATCAAGCGAGTCGATACTGGTGAGGTAGTAACCATCAATACGATTGAAGATTTTATCCTTATCCTAGAAAACTGCGGATAAGCACTTCCCCCGAGCCTAGCCGCCGTTTTCC
>CALCCH010000525.1 GCA_937899855.1 uncultured Saprospirales bacterium
GGAGGGAGGGAAATGGCTTTGAATCAGCAAGTTACGGGTAAAATAGTGGAAAAACAACTATCCTTTATTTCCGCCAACATTTCCCTATCTTTGGTCGCGAATCTGAACCTGAACGAAAACGAAGTTTGCCACTATGGAAAAAGATACTGCACCATCGCTATCCAGCCCGGATGCCTTGCAACAAGTCGCCGCTTTTCACCGTACCTTCAAACATCCCGTACTCGAGGCACCCACCATTCCCTCGCCCCAACGTTGTCAGCTCCGGGTAGCGCTGATCGCCGAGGAACTCAAGGAATTACAGGAGGCCATTGAGCAGCAGGACTTGGTGGAAATCGCCGATGCCCTCTGTGACATTCAGTACGTCCTGGCCGGTGCCGTACTCGAATTTGGACTGGGCGAAAAGTTTCGCCGTCTCTTCGACGAAGTCCAACGCTCCAACATGAGCAAAGCCTGCCAGTCGCTCGCCGACGCGGAAGCCACCATGGCCCACTATCGGGAACACAAGCAGACCGACTGCTACATGGTCCAGGAGGGCGAGCGCTACCTGATTTACCGCAGTTCGGACCACAAAACCCTAAAATCCATCCACTACTCTCCCGCCGATCTCCAAAGCATTTTGGCGGAGTAAACCCAAACGACAAATAAGCACCAAGCCGCTTACGATCAACCGAAATACGCCGGACCATCCCATGAAAAAACTTCCCCTGGTTTTGCTACTGCTATTGTCCACCTGGGCCAGCGCTCAGGATGCCCTCTACGGTCCCCACGACAGTTTGATCCGCGTGGGCATCCAATACGTCCAAAACGGTGACCTCGACGCCGCCAAGGACGTGGCTTACGCCGCCATGGAACGCTATCCCGAGGGAGCCCCCGCCTACTACCTGATCGGATATTGCTACAGCATGGATTGTCGAGAGGCGGGAGAAAATTGTGAGCTGGCCATCAGCTTTTTGGATCGCTCCATCGACATCGATCGGGATTACCGCTATCCCTTTTACAATCGGGCCCTCTGCAAGCACCTCCTCGGCGATCTCGATGGCGCCCTGGCCGATATCAACATCCAAATCGAGCAAGACGATCAGGACCCCACCTACTTCTTCCTCCGCGCCCAATTGTACTACAAGCTGGGCAATCGAGCGGGGACCTGTACGGACCTGAGCCACCTGCGGCGCAGTGATTCTGGTGATCTCGATGAGGCGGATCTGCTGGAGTTGCAACGCTTCTGCGAAGACAAAAACAACTGAATTTCCCCCAAGCCTCCGTTTCCTACCTACACGATGTGCGTTGGCTCGACGCCGTTGATGCCCGCCAGTAAGTTCTCCACCGCTAGGTGTCCCATGGCCTCCCGTGTTTGTTGGGTGGCGCTTCCCAGATGGGGAAGCAGCAGTACGTTGGGAAAATCTCGGAGGCCCGGATGGACGCGCGGTTCGTCCTCATAAACATCGAGTCCGGCTCCCCCGAGGTGTCCCCGCTGGAGGGCCTCGACCAAGGCTGCTTCGTCGATCAGGGCCCCCCGCGCGGTATTGATCAGAATGCTACCCGCGGGCATGATGCGGAGGGCTTCGGCGTTGATCAGGTGGTGGGTCTCGGCGGAGTAGGCGAGGTGTAAGCTCAGGACGTCCGAACTGGCCAGGAGCATGGGTAGGGAGCGGTAACGCCAGGTTTTTTCCACCTCGATGTCTCCTGGTAATCGGGTGCGGTTCCAATATTGGATGTTCATCCCGAAGGCGGCGGCCCGGCGGGCCAGGGCTTTTCCGATCCGGCCCATGCCCACGATGCCGAGGGTACTGCCGTGGATTTCTTTCCCCAGTAGCTGGAGCGGTTCCCAGCCCCGCCACTGTCCACTGCGGACCAGTTGATCGCCTTCCCCCAAGCGTCGGGCGACGGCCAGCAGGAGGCCCATGGCCAATTCGGCGGTGGCTTCGGTGAGGACACCGGGCGTATTGGTGACCCAAATTTGGCGTTCGCGAGCGGCCCGCAGGTCGATGTTGTTGTAGCCAACGGCATAGTTGGAGATGACTTTGAGCTCGGGGGCGGCGTCCATCACTTCGGCATCGATCCGGTCGGTGAGCAAGCAGAGTAGGCCCTTTTTGCCCCGGATTCCCGCGAGGAGCTCCTCCCGGTGCAGCGGTCGGTCGTGGGGGTTGAGCTCCAAATCGACGCTGTCGCGGAGGCGCTGGAGGACGGGAGCGGGCAGGCGGCGGGTGAGGAGGACGGGATGGGACATGGGGGAGGGGTTTGGTTAAGTGAAATAGGGATGACCAAATTTACCAACATATCCCCTACCTTTAGTCGTTTAGTAAGCAAAGTATGTAAAATAAATTACGATGAATTCACAAAAAATAATTATTTATTTTTTATCTATAGTAATTGCTTGGTCGCTGTTTTTAGCTTGTGGTGGTAGCGCTGTATCGGGCGAGGAATCGGGGGCGAATGAGGCGACCCGCCCCACTACGGAAGTCAGTGCCGATGGCTCCGATGGCTCCGACGAATCCGGCCCGGAATATGCTTCGGCGTATATATGTCCGATGTACTGCCCCGGTAGTGGCAGCGTAGACATTGGTAACTGCCCCGTGTGCGGGATGGATTACGTCGCCAATGAAAAACACCCCAGCCATCAAGCCGATGCCCCCCACCATCACGATCATAACGGGCAGGGCGATCACGATGAACACCAGCACTAAATTTCTAGAATCAATACCATACAAATATGAAGAAGCATTTTAAAACTAAAAAGATTTGGGCTCCCAAGGGCCTCACCATTTTGGGAATCCTTTTGCTGTTGGGGGGCGTCTCCCTCCAGGGGCAGACGACCAAGTTGAAGCTTACCTTCAACGATGGACGGGTAGAGCGCCTGTCGGTCACCAATTTTAATTCGAGTTCCTTGCTGGAAGATGGATTTTATCGGACCTACAATTTGGATCGAGAACAGCTAAAGATGATCGGTACGGACAACCAGCGCTTTGTATTTGATCGCGAAGAGGAGGATTTACAGATTCAAGAAGTACTGATCCAGGGATCGATGTCCCTGTGGCGTTCGCTGCGGACTCGCGATTACCAAGTGGTGGCGGATGAAGCGTACCAGGACGACCTGGGCTGGGAGTCGCTGAGTAAGCCCCTGGACGCCAGTACTTACCGTCGGATAGCGCGGCAATTCAAGATGCTGTGTGCCAGTACAAACGATGCGGATTCGGATTGGGAATGGACGGATTCGGAACCGTTCTGGATGGGCTGGGTCAAAAAGTTCAACCGTCGTTGTGGAGATTTGGAATTTGAGAAGCGTCGGCCGGTAAGCTTTGGGATCAATGTGGGGTTAAACACTTATTTGGGACAGCTCCAGACTCGCTATTTGCCCTGCTCGCCCCGGGGAGGGCTCATGGCGGATGCTTGGAGCCAGTGGGGAATATTTGGCGCGGTGGAAGTAGGGCGCAGGTGGACGAGCTTTGATTTGGGGCTGAGCGTGAGCTATCGCCAACACGGGTTTGATGATTACGAGGCCAGGGACATTCCCAATTCCCTCTTTAGCACCGAGCAGGAAGTCGAATTTGATGTCTCCTACCTGACCACTACTTTTCAATTGCGTTATAACCCCTTCCGTAGCCGTTGGAACCTGCAGCCCGTCCTTGGCGTGGAAGTGGGGGTCGATTGGACGCTCAGAAACGACCACCGTTGTTTGCGACGCGGCTATTCCCGAGTGGACCCCTTCGAGTTTGATGAGACCTTGATTACGGAACGAGATGACTTGGGCCGGAGTGACATCGTCAATTATACGCTGACCGCGGGATTGCGCTACAAGATCATCGAGGCGGGCTTCTTCCGCTCTTGGCTTCCTCAAGGTATCTTCGAGGCGGAGCTGTGGGATCTGGACAACATAGTGGGAAGTGGCGTGTACGTCAAGATCTTTTACAACTTCCAAATCGGCGACTGATCTGCTGAAAAATAGTCCGAACGACCGAGGACCGTCCGAATGTATCTCTGGCTTCGGGGAAGCTGGTGCTTACTAGGCCAATCCGGGAGAAGATGAAATTATTGAAATTCAATAAAAGTAAATTTGTCTTTTGGCACAAAACGCTACTAATTTTTAGCTGGTAATGTGGAGCTTTGGTCCGGCCGACGATCCTTAAGTGATCAAAAAGGCCGCGTTTTACACCAAACGAATCAGACCATTATGAAAACAATACGCTATGCATTACTGCTGCTGCTGTTCGTCGGCGGAACGAGTGGTCTTGGGGCCCAAAACCTGTACCAAACCATCCGGGGGACCGTAGTGGACGTGGATACCCAACTGCCCCTGATTGGGGTCAATATCCAAGTACTTACGGTGGGGGACCGCCTCATTGGCACGACTACCGATCTCGACGGGCGCTACCGTTTGGAGCAGGTCCCCCTGGGGCGGCACAGCTTGGCCTTTAGCTATACGGGTTACTACCCTGCGGATGTGAACAACATCGTAGTCAGTTCGGGCAAAGAGGTGATCTTGAACCTGGAGATGACGGAGACGATAGTGGAGTTATCGACCGCGATTGTGACGGCGCGACAGGAGGGGGAGGTCAATAATGAAATGGCGACGGTGAGTGGGCGGCGTTTCTCAGTCGACGAGACCAACCGTTACGCGGGCAGTCGGGGGGAACCCGCCCGGATGGCCTCCAACTACGCCGGTGTACAGGGGGCGGACGATTCCCGCAACGATATTGTGGTACGGGGCAATTCTCCGCAGGGGGTGTTGTGGCGTCTGGAAGGCATCAATATTCCCAATCCCAACCACTTTGCCATTCCCGGTACGGGAGGTGGGCCGGTAACCATACTGAACAATAAATTCTTGTCCGATTCGGACTTTTTTACCGGTGCTTTTCCCGCCGAGTACGGCAACGGGACGGCGGGAGGCTTTGATCTGCGCATGCGCAATGGGAACAACGAAAAGCACGAGCTTTCCGCCCAGATTGGTTTTCTGGGGACGGAGTTGATGGCGGAGGGGCCGCTGTCGCGGAAAAAAGGCATTTCATACTTGGCCACTTACCGCTATTCGACCCTGTCGCTGTTCAGTTCCCTCAATATCAACATCGGGACCGACGCCATTCCCCAGTATCAGGACGGTGCTTTTCGCATCAGCATCCCCACCAAGAACAATGGTTACCTGGCCTTGTGGGGCATCGGTGGCAGCAGTCAGGTCGATATTGTGCTGAGTGAGGACGAGGTGGTGGATGGCGACTCTGATCTTTTTGCCGCCAACGATCGCGACCAGTATTTTGCCTCCCAAATGGGGGTGCTCGGAATGACTTACAGCCAACCCTTGGACAGCAGTTCTTTCCTCAAAACGGGGCTGGCCCTATCGGGCAATGCGGTGAACACGAACCACGATTTTATTTACCGCGAAGTAGTCGACGGTCGCTACCGCCTCGACTCGATCACGCCGATCCTGGATTACCGTTTTGACGAGACCAAGCTGTCGGGCTACGTTTACGTCCAGCGGAAGCTCAGTCGGAAGAGTTCGATCAAATTTGGCCTCAATGCGGACTTGTACCGTTTTGGCTTTATCGACAGCGTACGGATCGTAAGGGCGGACGCGCGGGACAGCATTCTCCTGTCGCCCGGTTGGCGAACCCGTTGGGATGCGCGCCGTTCGGCGCTCTTGTTGCAGCCCTACGCGCACTACAAGTGGAAGCCGACCGAGCGCTTGACGCTGACGGCGGGGCTGACCAGCCTCTGGTTTTCGATCAATGACAACAGCTTATCGCCCCTGGAGCCCCGGCTGGGGGCGGCTTACACCTTGGGCAAGGGGCAGAAGTTGAGTCTGGGGCTGGGGGTCCACTCTCAAATCCAATCGCCTTACTTGTATTATTACGGTGCGGAGACCATCGGGGGGGATCCCCAGGAACAGAATTTGGACATGGGCCTGAATCGGAGCCACCACATCGTGCTGGGCTACGACCGGGAGTTTGCGCATCGGATGCGCTTGCGGGTGGAGACCTATTTCCAGTACCTCACCAATATCCCCATCGATCAAAGCGACGGATCGTATTCGCTGATCAACAGCGGGGCGGGTTTCAACCGGCTCTTCCCCGACACTTTGGTGAACGAGGGGACCGCCCGGAATTACGGGGTGGAGTTGACGTTGGAGAAGTCCTTTGCGCAGGGCTATTATTTTCTGCTGACGGGCTCTTTGTTTGATGCCAAGTACCGGGGCAGCGATGGGGTACTGCGTAACGTGGCTTTCAACGGGCGTTTTGTACTGAATGGTTTGGTGGCCCGCGAGTTTACTTTTGAGAAGGGCTCGACTTTTAACGTGGGGGCGAAGGTGACCTATGCGGGGGGGCTGTGGTCCGGCCCCGTGAATGAGG
>CALCCH010000526.1 GCA_937899855.1 uncultured Saprospirales bacterium
CGCTCCTAGCCTGACTCTAAAACAAAGCGTCTCCCCGAAAACTCGATTTCGGGGCTACGCTTACTGGTCTACTCGCAATGGTAGTTTTACTCTATCTCGAACAGCTCCGGGTCTAAGTCCTGGTTGAGACCAATCTCCTTGACCTCCATCGTCATTGGAACGGGACTACCGCCGGTGATTTTAGTGCGGTAAGGAAATTTGACTCCATTCACTTCTCGATAATCGGAAAAATCCAGGGTCTGGGTAAAGGACTGTCCTCCCTGTTCTCCCGTCACGATGCTGCGCACCCGTAGTCCCGTATCGATCGAATAATAGGAAGTCGACTTTTTGCCGGACGGCATTACTACCGACATCCGGTAGGTCTTTTCCCCTTCGATCACCTCGCTCCCCTCCAACTTCAGGCTGTAGCCCAGGTCTTGCCAGGCCAGCTCCCGGACGGGATACAGGTTTTCCTTCAGCTCGCCGAGGGCCTCCTCTTCCACCATTTCGCTCCCCATCATCCCATCGCGCTTCGCCCGCTGACCATCGTACACCTCACTCTGGATCACGCTGCCGTTCATCGAGACAAAAGTTGCGTACTTCGCCGCCACTTCCTGTGCCGATTCCATCGTGATTTTCATGCCTTGCATCTCCGTACTCATCTCCATGCTCAGGGTTTTGATTTTGGCGATAGCCTCCCGACCACCCAGTACTTGCAGATAGCGATCGATCACCTTTTCAGCCGTGTAGCCCGCCGGAACCTCCAAGTCGCTCAACTCGATCCGGTTGCCGTAGGCATCGTAGTAGTCGATCAAACCACTGGGGGAAAAAGGCGTGAGCTTTTCGCTGACTTCGTCGCTATTGCCCACCACCAGGATGTGGGCCCGATCCGGTCGGACGTACTTTTGGGCCATTGCTCGGACATCCGCCGCCGTTACCTGACTCAGCTTTTCCAGATAGGTAGCGTAGTAATCGGAGGGTAAGTTGTAGCGCACCGTATTGAGCGCAAAGTTGGCGATGGTTTGTGGGCGTTCGAGCGAGCGGGCAAAATTTCCCGCGATGACGTTGCGCGCCAGTTCCAATTCTTCCGGGGTAAGCAGCTCATCGCGGATCCGGTTGAGTTCGTAGAGGAACTGCTCCAGGGCTCTGTCCGTCACCTCGTTGCGAACGCTGGCCCCCGCGCTAAAGTAGCCAATCTCCCGGTCAGAAGCCAGCGAGGATCGGGCACCGTAGGTATAACCATGGGTCTCGCGCAAGTTGAGATTGAGGCGACTCTGAAAAAAGCTGCCCAGCATGGTATTCATCACCCGGGCTTTGATCCGATCGGGATGACCGGGGCGCATTTCAACGGGGTAGGTAATGGCGATGACGGATTGTACCGCTCCCGTTTTGTTGACAAAGTCGACCTTGGTGCTGGCCGGGGCGGCGGGTTGGGCGTATTCCTTTTTCATCACTTCCCCGGTAGTTTGCCAGGATCCAAAGTTCTTGTTCGCCAACTGCTTGGCCGTAGCCAGGTCAATATCTCCCACGATGACCAGGTAAGCCATGCCCGGTTGGAAATACCGGTCGTAAAATTCCCGGCACTTGTCCACGGTGACCTTCTCGATGCTGCTCTCCGTCACGATTTCCCCGTAGGGATGATCCTTGCCGTAGCGCAATACCTGGGCCACGTTGCTGGCGATGGTATTGGGATCTTCCTTGGCTTGGGCCAGGCCGGACAGGGTCTGGGTTTTGATCTTTTCAAACTCCGCTTCGGGAAAGGTGGGAGCTAGCAATACCTCGCTAGCGATGGCCATCAAATCGGGAAAGTGCTTGGTCAGGGAAGCTCCCGATACGCCCGAGGCGCTCGTACTGAGGCTCGCCCCCATAAAATCAATTGCCTCATCGATTTCGGCCTTGCTGCGATTGCTCGTCCCCTTGCTGAGGAGATTCCCAGCGATGTCGAGGTAACCCGCGTACTCCCCCTCGGAGATGGTGGGCAGGTCGATAAAGAGCCGCAGAGAGACCCGCGGAATTTTGTGGTTTTCCACCACGATGACGCGGAGGCCATTGTCCATTTCGAATTGTTCGGATCGACCGATTTGGATGACGGGGGCAGGACCGGGCGCGGGAGCCTGCGACCGAAAGTCACTAGCCGTGGTATTGCCCTTGGGAGATGGCGTCTTTTGGCCGAGTTTTCCGGTTTTGGGCGTACAGGCCGTCACCAGCAATAGGAAAGCGGCCAGGATATGGATTGGATATTTCGTATTCATAACGGAGGGGTTGAATTAGGGCTGGATTTGTTTTGGTAAATAGTAAAGCACGACGCGATTCCCCGGGTGGTAGTATTCTCGGGCCACCCGCTGGATGTCTTCCCGGGTCACTTTGAGGTAGCGTTCCAATTCGTTATTAATCAGATTGGCGTCGCCGTAATACATGTGGTAATTGGCCAGCGATTCGGCGATACCGGCGATGGTGCTGTTGCCCGTGACAAAATCATTTTCTACCTGATTGCGCAGCTTTTGGAACTCCCGCTCCGAGATGAGCTCGTTTTGCACGCGCTTTACCTCGGCATCCATGGCCTCTTCCAAGGCACCGAGGTCGACGCCCATATTGGCGATCCCCATGGCAATCGACACGCCAGGATCCTCCAGCGAAAAGGGATAGTTGCCCACGTAAACGGCCTTTTGCTGCTCATCCACCAAGGCCTTGTAGAGGCGGGAGCTTTCGCCAGCGGAGAGCAGGGTCCCCAGCATGTTGACGGCGTAGTAATCGTCGGTCCCCTGGGCGGGAATGCGGTAGGTCTGGACGACGGCGGGTAGCTGAATGTTGTCAAAAATGGTATCGCGGACCTCGGCGGCGAGCGGTGGCTCGACGATGTCGGGACGGTAGACGGGTTTGGTCCCTTTGGGAATCGGCGCAAAATACTGGTCGATCAAGGTCTTGGTCTCGGCCACGTCAATATCGCCGGCGATACAAAGGACGGCATTGTTGGGCACGTAAAAGTCTTGGTAAAAATTGACGTAATCCTCATCGGTAGCCGCATCGAGGTGGGCCATGGATCCGATGACGGACCAGCGATAGGGGTGGACGGTAAAGGCCCGCTTCATCGATTCCTCCAGGATGGAGCCGTAGGGCTGGTTGTCGATCCGCTGTCGCCGCTCTTCCTTTACGACCTGCCGTTGGGTTTCGATCCCTACTTTTTCCACCTTGGCGTGCATCATTCGCTCGGATTCGAGCCACAGACCGGTGGCCAGGTGATTGGAGGGCAGGAGGTCGTAGTAATAGGTACGATCGTTCGAGGTGTTGGCATTATTGGTACCCCCGGCACGGGAGATGTAATCGTCAAATTCACCGCGTTGTACGTTTTCGGAGCCTTCGAAGAGCAGGTGCTCGAAGAAGTGGGCAAAGCCCGTACGCTCGGGGTTTTCGTTTTTGGAGCCTACGTGATACATCACGCTGATGACGACATTGGGGGTGGTGTGGTCTTCGTAGAGAATGACGTGAAGACCATTGTCCAAATCGTACTCCACGTATTCGACCTGGTTCATCTGGGCCGTTGCGTTGCAGCAACAGGCGAGAAACAGTAAAATTAAAGGTAATGGGGACTGCATAGCTATCGTCTTAATTTGGTTGGACGGAAAGATAGCCATTGCCCCGCGGAAAAACGGAAGGACTTAGACAGAAATCTGCGGTGGAGCGACAAAAGACCGCTTGCCCGAAACCAATCGGGAGCCTCCACGAAAAATTCCCGCAACCGGGGGAGTTACGGGAATTTTATCAGACCATTTTGTCCGCGCAGGTCGAGCTCGCAAAGGCGTCGGGTTTGGCTTTGAATACAAAGCCCATCCCCAGGATGTAGCCCATCGCTTCGCGGAGGGCCGTATTGGATTTGAAGTGGGGGTCGGTATTGATATCGGCGTGTACCTCTAGCGCTACGTTGTGCTCGTCGAGCAGGTCGCACAGCCCGTAGGCTACTTCCACCGAACGTGCCACCTCGGCGATCATCCGTTCGCGCAGCCCCATCCGCTTTTCCGTACGGTCGTTGGAAATGTACATGAAGCCCCCTTTCTTCTCGCGCAGAAAGACGATGACCGTGGCAAATTCGATCACCTTACCCCGCACCTGGGAATCCGTACCGATGCAAACCTTGAGCTTGTGCCCCGCCGCCTTTTCGCGAACGATCGTGTCCCGTACTGCATCCGCAATGGCTTGCTCAATGCGGTCGCCGTTTAGCCGTCTCCATTTCATGTGATTGGTATTGTTTTAGTCAAGTTAGCAAAACCAGGAGGGATTTGCTGGCCACCCCTGATAAATTTACAAATAAATAAACGTTTGTTTACAATCGTCACAACACGATTGGTCGGGCGGAGAGTTCCCCAGCGGTCAAAGGAATTAAAAGGAAGGGAAAAAAGTCGGGAAAACGACGTAAGTCGCAAGCTCGGCACTGCGGTAGGGACAAAAAAATAATGTGTCCGGCAGACTTTTCACCGGACACACTGGAAATATGAAGCAACTAATCTATTCTGGTGTTAATGAAGATGGCGTTCCATCCGATCTTCACCTAACTAGACCAGGCGGTTTGGGAAAAGGGTTGGGTAGCCCGTAAAAAAAAGTCACTTTTTTTTTCATTTCCAGCAAATTCGGCCCCCAAGGGCTATTTTTGCAGCAAAAAACACGCATGAAACTACTGTTCTGGCCCCTGTTGTTGCTCCTTTTTGGCGCCATGACCTGTCAATCGCCCGGTACCGGGCACCAAGCGGAAGGCCCCTATAGCAACCACCTGGCCAACGAAAGTAGCCCCTACCTGCTCCAACACGCCAACAATCCCGTCGACTGGTACCCCTGGGGCGAAGCGGCCCTCGAAAAAGCCGAGCGCGAGGACAAAATGCTCCTGATCAGCGTCGGCTATGCAGCCTGCCACTGGTGCCACGTCATGGAGCACGAGTCTTTAGAGGCCAGCCTGGTCAGCCAGGTCATGAACGAAAATTTCGTCTGCATCAAAGTGGACCGGGAAGAACGGCCCGACATCGACGACGTCTACATGACGGCCTGCCAGCTGGTATCGCAGCAGGGCTGTGGCTGGCCCCTCAACGCCTTCGCCCTGCCCGACGGGCGCCCCGTGTGGGCCGGTACCTACTACCCCAAAAAGGAATGGTTAAAAGTGCTCGAATCCTTTATCAACCTCAAAACCAACCAACCCGAGCGGCTGGAAGAATCCGCCGTGGCCCTGACCGGAGGCATTCGGGAGCAAGAAAGCATCCAGCTCAACCTGGACGAGGCCAATTTTACGGCCGAACGCCTCGACGGTATCTACGACAAGTTCATTGGCGAAATCGATTTGAAGAAAGGCGGTCGCCGGGGTGCCCCCAAATTTCCCATCCCCAACAATTACCAGTTCTTGCTCCGCTACGCCCACCAAAATGAAAACGAGCAAGCCCTCGACGCCGTCACCACCACCCTCGATCAGATGGCCCGGGGCGGCATCTACGATCAATTCGGAGGGGGCTTCGCCCGCTACTCCACCGACGCCGACTGGCTGGTGCCCCACTTCGAAAAGATGCTGTACGACAACGGACAATTGGTCAGCCTGTACAGCGAAGCCTACCTGGCCACCAAACGCCCCCTGTACCAAAAAACGGTCGAACAACCCCTGGCCTTTATCGAACGCGAACTGAGCGATCCCGGGGGAGGCTTTTACTCCTCGCTCGACGCCGATAGCGAGGGCGAAGAAGGCAAATTCTACGTCTGGTCGACCGAAGAATTGGCCGCGATCCTACCCGAGGAGCAAGAACGGCGGGCCTTTGAGACCTACTACGAAGTCCGTCCTGGGGGCAATTGGGAGGCAGGAAAAAATATCCTCCACCGCCGCAAGAGCAGCGCCGAAGTGGCTAAAAAGCTCGACCTTACGGAGAGTCAATTGGAGGCGCTGGTCGCAGAGGCCGAGGCCAAAGTCATGGCCGCCCGCGACCAACGCATTCGCCCCGGCTTGGACGACAAGATCCTCACCTCCTGGAACGCCCTGATGCTCAAAGGCTACTGCGATGCCTACCGCGCCTTTGGCCAGGAGGCCTACCGCGAACGGGCCCTGCGCAACGCGCGCTTCCTCCTCGCGGAGATGAAACAAAAAGACCACCGCCTCAACCGCAATTTCAAGGACGGCAAGAGCAGCATCAACGCTTTTCTAGACGACTACGCCCTCACCATCGAGGCCTTCGTCAGCCTCTACCAAATCACCTTCGACGAAAGCTGGCTCCAGCAAGCCGCGCACCTCGCCGAATACGCTCGGGCCCACTTTTTCGACGCCGAATCGGGAATGTTCAACTACACCTCCGATCTGGACCCACCATTGGTCGCCCGCAAGAAAGAATTGAGCGATAATGTGATCCCCGGGTCCAACTCTTCCATGGCGCGGGCCCTGTTTCACCTCGGCACCTTTCTCTACCGGCCCGACTACCTCAAAACAGCCGAGCAAATGATGAAAAATATGGACGCCACCCTGAGCGAACAGGAGCGGCCCAGCTTCTTTTCGAATTGGTGCCAACTCTTTCAGGACCTGGTCCAAGCCCCCTACGAAATCGCCATCGTCGGGGAGAATTGGGCCCCCATTCACCAGGAATTGTCGCGTCACTATCTGCCCAATGCCCTCCTTCTGGGTGGCGCCGATGAGGGTACGCTCGAACTGCTTCAGGACAAACTTCAGGAGGGGATGACGATGATCTACGTCTGCCAAAATAAGGTCTGCAAACTGCCCGTCACCGAGGTGGATAAAGCCCTAACGCTGCTCGACTAGGGCCCTCAGGCATCGTGGGTGGGGGATGGTTCCTCCAGCAGTTGGCCCGCTTCACAACGGATGGTTCGGGCCGGAAACTGCTCCATGATGCGGTAATCGTGGGTGGCGAAGAGCACGGCGGTGTTCCACTCTTCGGACAGGTTGCGGAGCAGGCGGAGGATGTCCGCCGAGGTATCGGGGTCGAGGTTGCCGGTCGGTTCGGCGGCAATGAGGAGGGTGGGATTGTTGAGGAGGGCGCGGGCGATGACGATGCGTTGCTGCTCCCCCCCGGAGAGTTGGTGGGGCATTATATCGGCGCGCTCGGCCAGGCCCACCTTGGTGAGGACTTCCTCGATTTTGGTCCGTTGATTTTGGGGATTTTTCCAACCGGTGGCTTGGAGTACGAAGCGGAGGTTGTCGTGAACATTCCGGTCGGGGAGGAGGTTAAAATCTTGAAAGATAATTCCCAACTTTCGACGCAAAAAGGGAATACTACGGCGGTTGAGTTTGCGCAGGTCAAAACCCGCTACTCGCCCCTTTCCCTGCACCAGGGGCAGGGCTCCGTATAGCGTCTTGAGCAGGCTGGATTTGCCGCTACCCGTCTTGCCGATGAGGTAGACGAATTCGCGAGCGACAATCTTCATTTCGACATTGCGAAGAATCAATTGTTCGTCCTGAAAAATGGAAACTTCCTGGAGATCGACCACGGCCGGATTCATGCGCGCTTAGATTTTTCTGCCGCCGAAATTACGATAATTTGAAGAGAATTTGACGTAGAGATGATTAATATGCTGGGATGAGGGGGCAAAATAGCGTATTTTTGAAAGATAATTTGGACACTACTGACGAAGGATGCATCTGATCTTCGTTAGTCTACAAAAACCTAGTTCATGAAGAAGATACATATCGTTGGGATCATTCTCATTGCGGTCTCCATCGGTCTACTGATGTCGCTCTCCGGCGACGTGGCTACTTATTCCAATTTCAAGGATGCCCGCGCTACTGGTGAACGGGTAAAAATAGCGGGGCAGTTGATGAAGGATATGGAGATGCACTACGAGCCCGAGGTCGACCCAAACTACTTTAGCTTTTTCCTTAAAGATTCCAACGAGGAGGAACGCAAGGTCGACTTGCTCGCCGCCCGTCCCCAAGATTTTGAGATGTCGGAGCAGATCGTACTGACTGGGCAGATGCGGGGTGACGAGTTTGTGGCGACCGAGATGCTCATGAAGTGTCCATCGAAGTACAAGGACGAGGAGATTTACATCAAAAGTGAAAAGGGAGAAATTTAAATGGAACAACCCATCCAATACATCGGGGAGCACCTGCTCCCCGGACAAATCGGGCACTTTGCGATTTTATTGGGTTTCGTGAGTGCGTTGCTGGCCACTACGGCCTATTTTTTTGCCAGTCATCCCCGTCATTTGGCCCAACGGCAGACCTGGCGCAACATGGGCCGTCTTGCTTTTGGCGTACACGGCCTGAGTGTGTTTGCCATTATTGGTACCATCTTCTACGTAATGATCCAACAGTATTACGAGTACCAATACGTGTGGGCGCACGTTTCGGAGGATTTGCCGTTCAAGTACATCTTCTCCGCGTTTTGGGAAGGCCAGGAGGGCAGCTTTTTGCTCTGGATGTTTTGGCACGTCATTCTCGGTTTGGTAATCATGCGGACGGCGGGTAAATGGGAATCACCCGTACTTTCCTCCCTCTCCCTCATCCAAGTCTTTATCGGCTCGATGATTCTGGGGCTTTACTTTTCGGTTGGTGGAGAGGAGTATCGAATCGGCAGCAATCCGTTGATGCTGCTTCGCGATACGATGGATGCGCCGATCTTTGCCCAAGCCGATTACCTCGAAGTGCTCAAAGGCACCGGTCTCAATCCACTCCTCCAGAACTACTGGATGACCATCCACCCCCCCACCCTCTTCCTGGGCTTTGCCTCCACCTCCATTCCCTTTTGCTTCGCCCTGGCCGGTCTGTGGACGGGGCATCACAAGGAATGGCTCCGCCCCGTCTTTCCCTGGGCCCTCTTCTCCGGCGCCATTCTCGGTACCGGTATTCTCATGGGAGGCGCCTGGGCCTACGAGGCCCGCAGCTTTGGGGGATACTGGGCCTGGGACCCCGTCGAAAACATGTCGCTCGTGCCCTGGATCATCCTCATCGCGGGCATCCACGGCAACCTCATCGGCCGCACCACGGGCTACTCGATTCGGACCACCTACCTGTTCTACATCCTGACCTTCGTCTTCATCGTGTACTCCACCTTCCTCACCCGTAGTGGGGTGCTGGGAGATACCTCCGTACACGCCTTCACGGAGATGGGATTGGAAACCCAGTTGGTCCTTTTCCTGGCCTTCTTTACCCTACTCGGCCTGGCCGCCTTCGCTTGGTCCTATTCCGCCATTCCCGCCCCCGTAAAGGAGGAAAGTGGCCTCTCCAAAGAATTCTGGATCTTTATCGGATACCTGTTACTCATCTTCTCGACCGAACTCATCACGGAATCGACCTCGCTGCCGGTGTACAATAAAATCCGACAGGTCTTTGACCCCCTCTTTGAGGGACGGGTCATTACCGATCCGATTGAGCACTACAACAAGTACCAGTTGTGGATCGGGGTCTTCGTTGGTATCCTCAGTGGACTGGCGCAGTACCTGCGCTTCCGCGAAAAGAATTGGGTCGCCAACCAACGCCGCTTTTGGGTGCACACGATCGGCAGTACCGTCATCGCGGTGGGGCTCACGGCCCTGGCCGCCACCTGGATCGAAGCCAAAGCCTGGCAGTATCTGCTGCTGCTGTTTTCCGGTATTTTTGCCGTGGTCACCAACGTCGACTACGCCGTCAATTACATCCGTGGCAATCCCAAGCTGGCGGCCTCCGCCTTTTCCCACATCGGCTTTGGCCTGATGATCGTCGGGATTCTGGCCTCGGGGCTCAACAAGGAGTTTATCTCCCACAACGTTTTTGCCCAACGCGGCTTGATCGATGGTTTTACGGAACAGGATCAGTTGCAAAACATCCTGCTCTTTAAGGGGATGCCCATGTTTATGAACGGTTACGAGGTGACCTACACCTCGGACACCCTCGACGGCTTTACCCGCACCTTCAACGTCAACTACAAACGCCTGTCGAAGGAAGGGGAAGTGGAGGAGGAGTTTGACCTCCAACCCAATATTCTGTACACCAAAACCTTTGACGACATTGCGGCGACCAACCCATCGACCAAGCACTACCTCAACAAGGATATTTTTACCCACATTTCTTCCCT
>CALCCH010000527.1 GCA_937899855.1 uncultured Saprospirales bacterium
CCATAGCCAACCTGCTGCTGCTTTCCTTTGTCGAAAATGCCTTCAAACACGGCGCCAGTGGGGCCCTCCACAACCCCCTCATCCAAATCGACCTGGAACTCCGTGACCAGCAGCTGCGGTCGCAGGTCCACAATACCAAACCCGAATACTGCCAAAACGACCCCATGAATATTCGAAAAGGCATCGGCGTTTCCAATACCCGCCGCCAACTCGAGCTGATCTATCCCCGGCAGTACGAACTGCGGGTCGACGATCGAGAAGAAACCTATACCGTCCACCTAAACATTGATTTAAAGCCCAGCCAACTATGACCACCAAATGCTTAATCGTCGACGACGAACCCCTGGCCATCGAATTGATCCGACGCCACATCCAACAAGTCAAAAAATTGGAAATCGTCGCCACTTGCCAAAACCCCATGGACGCCTTCGCCCTCTTGCAAAAGGAGGCCATCGACCTGATCTTCCTCGACATCCAGATGCCGATGCTCACCGGCGTCGAATTCCTCAAATCTCTTCCCCACCCCCCGGCCGTCATCTTTACCACGGCCTACCGCGACTACGCCATCGAAGCCTACGAGCTCAACGTGATCGACTACCTGCTCAAACCCATCGCCTTCCAGCGTTTCTTCAAAGCCATCAACAAGTACTTCGACCAGATCAAGGTCGAAAACCAAACGCCGATCCCAAGTGGCCTCCCCGAGCGACCCCGCGATTTTATCTACATCAAAGATAGCCGCCGGACCTTCCGCGTCCAACTGGAAGATATCCGCTACATCGAAAGCCTGCGCGACTACATCAAAATCCACCTCACCAGTGACCAACTCGTCACCAAGGAAAAAATCAGTGATTTTGCCCAAAAACTCCCTCCCAACTTCCTCCGCGTCCACCGCTCCTTCATCGTCAACCTGAACCACATCAAAGCCTTTACCGCCAACAATATCGAAATCCACCAAATCGTGGTTCCCATCGGTATCCGCTACCGCCAGAAGGTCCAGGAGCGGTTGCGATAGGTCGAACTTGTAAAATTGCGGTCACAAAAATCAAATTGATGTTAATTCGAGCCCAAGCCGCTCCGATTGAAGAGAAAATGCCTTACTTTTGGTGCGATTTTCTTTGTCCTTAAAGGACCTGTTCACCAAACTACCGATCGTGGAAACTCTCAAGTACGTAGGAATCATCGTTCCCATCCTCTTCGGGCTACTCGGCCTGGAATATTACCTCTCCAAGCGCAGAAATATGGAGGTCTACACCTTTAGCGATACCATCGTCAACATATGCTGTGGTATGCTGGAGCGAATTTCGGACTTTTTCTTTATCGTCGTTTTCTACTTTGTACTGGGTTTTATGGAGCAATTGGCCCCTTTTCACCTCCCCGCCAATCTCCTCCCCTTCCTCGGCGACGGAGCTGGCGTCCTCTTTGCCAGCGGTGTCCTGACCTTTATCCTCGCCCTCATGGTGACCGACTGGGCCGCCTACTGGCACCACCGCCTCAGCCACGAGGTCAACATGATGTGGGCTTCCCACATCGTACACCACCAGAGTGAAGAGCTCAACATCACCACGGTGTTCCGCGTCTCCGGCTTTGCCGTATTTTACCGCGCCCTCTTCTTCTTTTGGATCCCCCTGGTGGGATTCTCGGCCGAAATGGCCACCTCCGCCATCGTCTTTATCGGACTCTTTCAGTTCGTCACCCATACCCGCTTGGTCAATAAGCTCGGTATCCTGGAATACTTCTTCGTTACCCCCTCGCACCACCGCGTCCACCACGCGCGCAATGAGCAGTACATCGACAAGAACTACGGCCACGTCTTTATTATCTGGGACAAAATCCACGGCACCTTCGAACCCGAGGTGGAAGAACCCGAATTTGGAATCATCAGCGGTTTCGAAAGTGCCAATCCCTACTGGGCCTACCTGCACTACTGGGCCGATCTCTACCGGCGAAGCAAAGCCATTCCCGGTTGGGGAGACAAAATCCGGCTGTGGCTGATGCCCCCCGCCTGGATGCCCGATGGCATGAAGGTCGACAAGCCCGAATTCGAAGTCGATGAGCGGGGCCGCCGCAAGAAATTTACCATCAGCGTTCCCTTCCGGCTGCAGCTTTACATCGGGTTGAGCACCGCCATGATCCTGGTGGGCTTCGTACGGGTCATTGCCAGCCGGTGGGAGATTCCCCCGCTGGAAATGGGCCTGCTCATCGTCATGGTCATGGCCACCACCTTTTCGGTGGGGAGCCTCCTCGAACGCCGCCGCTGGGCTTGGAAAGCCGAATTGGGACGACTGGCCTACATTGCCCTCTGTCTGCCCATCATCGTGTGGAACTACCCCTACGGTTGGGTCACCTGCCTGGTCCTCCTCCCCATTTTACTTTTCTTCGCCTTCTGGATGATTCGGATGCGCAACTATTACATGGAGGACAAACCCACGGAGGTAAAGAACCGGGGCGACCGACAGATATCGGTGGCGAGCTAAAACCGCATCTCCTAACGCTAAACCCCTCCCCTTGAATTGGTACAAACGTTGGCAAGCCCTCTGGGACCCGGATCGCTACCACGGCTGGGGAAAAACCCAAAACTACTTTGAGGGGTGGTACTTCAAGGTAGTTTCCCCCGGAGAAGATTACGCCTTTGCCTTCATTCCGGGTATCTCGATGCCCGCGACCGGGAAAGCCCACGCCTTTATCCAAGTCCTCGATGGGATGCAGTCTACCGCCACCTACCACCGCTTCAAACCGGCTGATTTTCAGCCTTCCGACCAAAAATTTGCCCTCCAACTGGCCGAGAATGCCTTTGCCGCCGACCACCTCCAAGTCGACCTGCCTGGGCTACGGGGCCACCTGCAGTTTTCGGGCCTGACCCCCTGGCCCCGCATGCTCTACGCACCGGGAATCATGGGCTGGTTTTCCTTCGTCCCCTTTATGGAATGTTACCACGGCGTCGTCAGCGTCAACCACCGGATCAGCGGACACTTGGAAATAGCTGGAAAACGGGTGGATTTTGACGGGGGCAAAGGTTACATCGAAAAGGACTGGGGACGCTCCTTCCCCAACGCCTGGATCTGGATGCAAAGCAATCACTTTGGTCCCGACGAATCGGTCTCGCTTATGGCCTCGGTGGCCAATATTCCCTGGGTGGGCAGCCACTTTGTGGGCTACATCGTCGGTTTTTTGTGGGAGGGAAAAATCTACCGTTTTGCTACCTACACCGGCGCCAAGATGAAAGCCGTACTGAGGGATGACCGGGAGGAATTGGGTTTTAAAGACGGCCGGCACGAACTGCGTATCACGGCGCATAAAGGCGCGGGTGGGGAGCTGGTCTCACCCATTGCGGGAGAGATGACGGGTAAGGTAAACGAAAGCATGCAAGCTCGGCTGGAGGTGCGCTTCTTCCGGCGGGGGCAGCTGCTGTACGAGGGTACCGGACGCAATGCCGGACTCGAAGTGGCGGGCCTTACCAAAAGCCTCCTGACCGATACCTGGCGCCGCTAAACCCCTTCTTTGGGCGACTTCTCCTCTTCATTGATCGAAAAAGCAGACGCACTTTCCCATTTTTATGCTTTAATGACACCATCCCGCGGGCTTTGTTGAGCCCGGGAGATCGTTTACCATTAAAATAAAGCTATGATATGGGTGGATCCGGTCACGTAGTCCAGATGATCAAGCGCATTCAAGCCAATCGGCAACTGATGCTGCAAGTTCGAAACAAAATCAAGGACAAACAGCGAGCCCTGCAAAAGCAGCGGGGCGCTGGAGGTGACCGCCGATTTAACCACGACCACTGTAATCCGCAACGCCCAGCCGTGCGCGATAACCGCCGCCGGGTCGCCCGGGAAGTAAAAAAAATACGACGGGAGGATAGACTAAAAAGCCTTCTGGCCGTTGTATTGACGGGACTGCTTTTGTTTTTGGGGGCGGTCCTGTGGAATCAATTGACAACGCCAATATGAAAAATCCGTTCGAAAAATACAGCAAACTGTTCAGCGAGGAAAGCCTCTGGGAAAAGATGAAGCGCTACGCCCGCCAGGCTGGCCAAAAGGTCATCTACGCTTGCTTGTTGCTCTACTATGCCTACCGCCGCTCCGAAACCCCGGGCTGGGCCAAACGCATCGTATTGGGCACCCTCGGCTACTTCCTGGCCCCCATCGATGCCATTCCCGACCTCAGCCCCCTCATCGGCTACACCGACGACCTGGGCGTACTCAGCTTTGGCCTGGCCACCATCGCCGCTTACGTCAACGACGAAGTGCGTACCCAAGCCCGAGAACGATTGGCCAAGTGGTTTGACGACTACGATCAGGAAAGCATTGATGAAGTAGAGGAATTGCTGTAAGCCGCTACGCCCTGGCCCGCAGGATGCGCGCGCCCATTTGCTGATAACCTTCACTTGTTGTATATGAAGTACCTACCTATCAACCCCGAGTTATTTCGCCACAACCGCCAGCGCTTTAGCGCCCAGTTGCCTCCCCAATCCCTCGCCATCTTCCACTCCAACGATCGGATGCCCCGCAATGGCGATCAGACCTTCCCCTTCCGGCAGAATTCGCACCTGTTCAGTCTCAGTGGCATCGATCAGGAGGAAAGTGTCCTACTGCTCTTCCCCGACTGCGTACGCGAAGAATTCCGCGAGGTGTTATTCATCCGTCGGATCGACGAGCGGACCGCGATCTGGGAAGGACAAAAACTGTCCAAACAGGCGGCGAGCGAACAATCGGGCGTTCGTCGCATCTGCTGGATCGACGAGTTGGACCGCATCCTACACCAGATGATGGTCCTGGCCGAGCACGTATTTCTCAACCTCAACGAAAACGAGTACTTCCATTCGGAAGTCCCCAGCCGTGACCTCCGCTTTGCCCAACAACTCCAAGCGCGCTACCCCCTACACCGGTACCACCGCTCCCAAGCCCTGCTCCGCCGACTCAGCATGATCAAATCGGAACTGGAAGTGGCCCTCATCCAACAGGCCATCGACATCACGGGACTGGCCTTCCAACGCGTACTGGGCTTTGTGCGGCCCGGCGTCATGGAATACGAAGTCGAAGCGGAAATCACCCACGAATTTTTGTGCAACCGCGCCACCGGCCACGCTTATCCCCCCATCGTGGCCAGCGGTATCCACAGCTGTGTCCTGCACTACAATGCCAACAACCAGCGCTGCAACGACGGAGACGTACTCCTCTTTGATTTCGTCGCGGAGTACGCCAATTACGCAGCCGACCTCAGCCGGACCATTCCGGTCAACGGCCGTTTTAGCGAGCGCCAGGCCGCCGTTTACCTTGCGGTACTGAAGGTCATGCGCCAGGCTACACAATTGCTACTTCCCGGCACCTCCCTACAAGATTATCACCAGCAAGTCGGTCGTTTGATGGAAGGGGAGCTGCTCCAACTGGGCCTGATCAGCCAGCGGGACATCGACGAACAGGATCCCGCTCACCCCGCTTACAAACGCTATTTTATGCACGGCACTTCCCACCACCTGGGGCTTGACGTTCACGATTTGTCCAACCGCTTCGAACCGGTACAGGCGGGAATGGTATTTACGGTGGAGCCAGGAATCTACATTCCCGAAGAACGGATCGGCGTACGGATTGAGAACAATATCCTGGTAAGGGAGTCGGGGCCGGTCGACCTAACGGCGAATATCCCCGTGGAGCTCGAGGCGATCGAAACGGCGATGAGTCAGCAGGTATGGACGTAAATGGGGGCTGCTTGAAAGGCGCTTATTGCTCGATTTTTACGATAAAAGACAGGGTCCCACACTGTCGTTCGGCCACGGTATAATCCTTCTCGTAGCGATACTTAGCCGCGGTAAGGCGGGCCAGTTCGAGTAGGCTGCGGTCGGTGACCGTCGAACGGTCGCGATTGACTTCGGAGTAGATGACTTTCCCTTCCCGGTCGACACAGAGGTTGATGACCATTTTTCCATTTTGTACAATCAGCTTATCCAAATTCGCGCGGTGGATCACCTTGCGCGAAAGTAGGCCATCCCCTTCAAAATCCATTCCCGCGTTGCCCGATTCGGCGGGCCCTTCTCCGCTGGCATTGTCGCTCCGTCCGTCGGTGTTGGCATCGCCCGATTCGGAACTCCCGGAGCGGCCTTCTCCCGGGCTGTTGCTGGTGCCGGTACTGCTGGAATTGGAGGTGCTCGACGAGCGGCGTTTTTTATTGTTCTTAAAGTAACTGGAAATGGCATTGATGTTTTCGTTGGTCACCTCCTCGGTCACTTCGATGACCTGGGAAGATACCTCTTTGATCTGGGCGCGCTGGGAGAGGTTTTCCATCAGGGCGGCCAGATTGATTTCGGGGGCCGTGGTGCTCATTAGGGGCTGGCTTTTCTGAGTTGGCAGGGGGTCCACGGTTTTGGTGACGGTACGTGCCGGGTGGGCCGTCTCGGGATCGGGGTGGGGCGGCTCGACGGGTGTTGCGGTTGGTGTTGCGGTGGCCGTGGCTTCTGCTTCGACGGCTTCTTCGGCGGCGGCGGCCTGGCTGGTGGAGGAGCGCTGGGAAGCGGAGGCGGCGCGGTCGAGCGGTGGCGGGGGTTCGTCAAACTGAATGAGGATCCCGAGCTGTTGTTCTTCCTCTACTTTTTGTTGAATAAAGGGAAAAAAGAGCAATACGAGTAGGAGCAGTAGAAAGAGGACGGCCCAACGGCGCGACTTGCGTCGGTTTTTCTTTTCGTTCCGGTCCACCAGAAAAGAGGAAGTAGAATACATTGACAAAATTTACTTAAATGGTTCCTATCATGGGTAAATTAAGTCTTTTTGTACAAAAACCGTGCAGGGTGCGACGCTTTTAAGCAGTGTGAATGTTTTTTGGCGGGTGGAGTCTATAAAAAAAGGATAAAACCGAAAACGGCCTTATCCTTCTCTATAAACAAGATGACTTATTAAATTATTCTTGGTAGCCCTGGACCAGGAGGGACACTTCGTTGTGGAGCACTTCGAGGAATCCCTTGCCGATGTGGAAGGTCATTTTGGAGCCATCCTCCTTGAGGATCCGCACCTCCCCTTCACCCAAAGCCGAAACGATGGGGGCGTGGTTGTTGAGCACTTCAAACTGGCCACCGACACCGGGGACCTTTACCGAGCTGATGACTCCTTCAAAAATTTCCTGATCGGGGCTTAATACGGTAATGTTCATATTCTGGTGCATTTTGGGTCTTAGGCCACTTCAGCCAACATTTTCTTACCCGCTTCGATTACATCATCGATGGTACCCTTCAGGTTGAAGGCAGCTTCGGGATACTCGTCTACTTCACCGTTCATGATCATGGTGAAACCACGGATGGTCTCTTCGATGGGTACGAGTACACCGGGGATACCGGTAAATTGCGTAGCTACGTGGAAGGGCTGCGACAAGAAACGCTGTACTTTACGGGCGCGGTTGACGACCATCCGATCTTCTTCTGACAATTCTTCCAATCCGAGGATGGCGATGATATCTTGCAGCTCATTGTAGCGCTGGAGGATGTTTTTGACGCGCTCCGCACAGTTGTAGTGCTCGTCCCCAATGATTTGGGGATCGAGGATACGCGAGGTAGAATCGAGGGGATCCACGGCGGGGTAGATACCCAGGGACGCGATCTTACGACTCAGTACCGTGGTGGCATCCAGGTGCGCAAAGGTAGTTGCGGGGGCGGGGTCCGTCAAGTCATCCGCGGGGACGTATACGGCCTGTACCGAGGTGATCGAGCCCCGCTTGGTCGAGGTAATCCGCTCCTGCAGCAGTCCCATCTCGGTGGCGAGGGTGGGCTGGTATCCTACCGCCGAAGGCATCCGCCCGAGTAGGGCCGATACTTCCGATCCGGCTTGGGTGAAGCGGAAGATATTGTCGATGAAGAAGAGGATATCACGGCCTCCGGTGGGATCACTCAGATCGCCATCGCGGTAGTACTCGGCAACGGTCAGACCGGAGAGGGCTACGCGGGCCCGAGCACCGGGAGGTTCGTTCATCTGACCAAACACCAGGGTAGCTTTGGAGGTCTTGAGGGCTTCCTTGTCGACTTTCGACAAGTCCCAGCCACCGGCTTCCATCGAGTGTTTGAAACCTTCTCCGTAGTTGATAACATCCGATTCGAGAAATTCGCGCAGCAAATCGTTTCCTTCGCGGGTGCGTTCTCCAACGCCGGCAAATACCGAAATCCCCTCGTAGGCCTTGGCGATGTTGTTTACCAATTCCATGATGAGTACGGTCTTACCTACTCCGGCACCACCAAACAGTCCAATTTTACCGCCCTTCATGTAGGGCTCAATCAGGTCGATGACCTTGATTCCGGTAAACAGCACTTCCTTCTCTACCGAAAGCTCTTCGTAGGTGGGCGGCTTGCGGTGAATCGGACGAGCATCATCTCCCTTGGGTACCAGGCCAATGCCATCTACCGCTTCTCCAACCACGTTGAACAGACGCCCCTTGATCGCATCACCGATCGGCATGGCGATGGCTTTACCGGTATCGACGACTTCCATCCCACGGGTCAGACCGTCGGTGGAGTCCATTGCAATTGCGCGGACGCTGTCTTCGCCAAGGGGCTGTTGGCATTCTAACACGAGGATTTCGCCATTGGGCCGGGTGACTTCAAGGGCATTCAGAATTTCTGGGAGCACAGCATTGGCATCCGAAAAGCTAACGTCAACGACGGGACCAATTACTTGCTTTAATCGACCGATATTTGCCATAAGGTATCGCGAATTTTAGTGAGGTCTTTAAAAATCGCTGCAAAGATACGGCATAAATGGGATTAACAAAAGAAAATTTGGCTACTTATTGAGGTGGGGTACGATAAAAAATTATATAGCGTAAATCCTTGGTTTTCCGCGATATTTACCGGCAATTTGCGGCCTATGGCGACAATCAGTATCCTTTTACCCGTTTACGACGCCGCTCCCTACCTGCCCGCCTGCCTGGATTCCATCCTCCAGCAAGACGATCCCCACTGGGAACTGCTCGCCGTCAACAATTGCTCGACCGACCACAGTGGCCGCATCCTGGCCCATTACGCCCAACAGGACCCCAGAATCCGCCCGCTCGATCACGGCGAGAACAGCATCATTCGGGCCCTGCGCTGGGCCCTGCGGGAAAGCCGCGGCCGGTGGATCACCCGGATGGATGCCGATGATCGGATGGCTCCCCAGAAATTGCGACGCCTGAGAGCGGTCCTAGAGGAACGCGGACGAAAGTGGGTGGCCACGGGAGCGGTGGAATACTTCTCGGAGGGTACGCTGGGGTGGGGCTACCAGGCCTACGCCCAGTGGCTCAACACCCTGACCCGAGCCGAACGCAATTTTGAGGACCGCTACCGGGAATGCATCATCCCCTCCCCCTGCTGGATGTGCCATCGCGAGGACCTCCTCGCCTGTGGCGCCTTCGATTCTGAGCGTTATCCCGAAGACTATGACCTGGCCTTCCGCTTCTTCAAAGCGGGCTACCGAGTCGCGGGCGTCCCCGAAGTTCTCCACTACTGGCGCGACCATCCCAAGCGCGCCTCCCGTACCCAAGCTCAGTACTCCGACAACCGCTTCCTCGACCTCAAGGTCGATTATTTTCTGGAACTGGACCACGATGCACAACGGCCCCTGGCCTTGTGGGGGGCGGGGAGGAAGGGCAAAAAAATTGCCCAGTTGCTGGTCGATCGTGAAATCCCCTTTTATTGGTTGAGCAACACGGCCAGCAAGATTGGTCACCGGATTTACGGGCGGGAGGTTTGGCATTTTCAACGGATAGGGGAGCTGGATCGGCCACAATTGATTTTGAGCGTGGCGGCCGTGGAGGGGCGGCGCGAGATCCAACACTTTTTGGACCAGGGGGGCTACCGGAAAAATGAGTCTTACTTTTGGTTTTGTTGAGGGAACGGCTCCGTTAACGATGGCGATCGGGCAGCAAGTATCATCCAAGACGATGATTCGGGTGGGGGCAGATATTGGGGCTTGGGTGGGCACACCCTTAAGGCGTGACCGTTCACAACACCCCTTTGCAGCTACTGTGCCCCGGCACAGCTCTGCTACCCAG
>CALCCH010000528.1 GCA_937899855.1 uncultured Saprospirales bacterium
ATCGACTGGCAGGCATCCTGGATGAGGCCCCAGCTGTTGTCGTTGCTAAAGGCAGCGGCAAAGTGGGTGACGGGCAAGGCGGTGGGATCGGGGAGGACTTCCTCTTCCATCCAGGGCTCCACCTCGGGGGCTTCGTACAGGATCAAGCGGATGTTGTCCAGATAGAAGCTACCACTCTGTTGCAGCTCCAGTTGAAGCTGTTTGATGTTGGTGTAGTCCAGCCCCAGTTTGGAGCTGTCAAAGGTATTGAGGGGAACCACCACCCGTTGCCACTGTTCGTCAATGGTGGTGCGTTCAAAGTACTTGTTGCCCGTGTAGGAGAAACCCATTCCCCCACTGTAGTCCTCCAGGGTGAGAACGATGGGCAGTCCGAAGGATTTGCCCTCCTGGGTGCGGACGTAAAATTCCACCGCCGCAAAGTCGAGGATATCGGTGAGGTCCTTACCGGCGTAGCCATCCCAGCCGATGCCGATTCCCGCCCAGTCGCAACCCTCGGCCCCGCGATTCCAATCGAGTTGGATGGCCCGGGCGCCGCTGTAGGTCACCTCACTGGTCAGTCGGACCTCCTTACAGGCGTCTTTTTCCAAGCCCCACATATCGCTGTCGTCATCATCAAAAATGAGGGGTTCCACCAGTAGGGAAATATCCGTCGGTCGTACCTTCTTTTCGGCAGGTTCGGTACCGTCGTAAAGACTGGCTTTCTTAATCTGTACACAGGAAAGGAGCGAACCGCAAAGGAACAACCCCAGTAGGTAAATCCGTGACCTTGACATAAGGCAGTGGTTTGGTTTTCCCGGGGCGTACTACAGCTGTAGCGGAGCGCCCTGGGTAAAGGTGATGAAATCAATTCCAAAATCTACGGTAAGCGGTGGATCGGGTTGGGCATTCCTATCCGAGATCAGGACGAGGCGGATGGCCACCAGTTTTTCCAAATCCTCTTCCGTAATGCCCGTCTCACTCATGGGGTAGTTGATGTGGTTCCAGCCCTCCCAAGTGACCCGCAAATCATCGGGAACCCGGAAGAGGGCATCGGGTCCGTCTTCGTAATTGCCACTGTCATTGCTATCGACGACAAACTCAACAATCGCGATGGTGTGCGGACCGCCGTCGCCGTGGATAAAGCAGTTGAAGTACAGCTCCTCCGGTACCTTGGTGGGGAGAGGAGCGTAGGTAGCACCCGCTACGTCCGACTCGATGGCGACCAGCCCTACGAAAAAGTTGGGAACCACATCGTCCGTACCTTCCAGGTAAAAGACGAATTCGCCTTCCGCCGGGGGAACGGCCGTATTGGACCGCGTGGTATTGTTGGTGAATTCAAATTCAAAGTTTCCGATTTCTGCGTTCACCCCGAGGTCCTCCTCAAAATTGGTAAACAAGGAACCTTCGTAGACCTTGGGCGTGAGCACCTCGACCATTACCGAGTCGACAAAATCGGGCTCTTCGGGGACGAGAAGTTTGACCGAGCAATTTTCCGCGCTGAAAAAGGGCAGATCCGTGGTGCCACCCGTCCAGGTGGCATTGCCAGCGGCTACCTCCCGATCAAAACCTTCGATGCGTCTTACCGCACCACTTTCCGTTCCGGTGATCTCGACAATCCAGTCGACGTTTTTATTGAAAGCTGCGGTAAAAAAGACCGTTTCCCCCGCGGTGAAGTCGACCGTTGGCTGGCTGACTTCCAAATTGGTAACTACGGCAAATTCTCCAAAGCGATCCACCAAAAAGGGGCCGTCAAAGGTATCCGTATCGTGTTGGCAGCCCCAGCCGAGAAACAGTAAGAGGGCCAAGCCACAAGCGTATTGGATTGATGTTTTCATTATGGTAGTGCGTTTAGAAGTTCATATTGTAAATCGCGAAAAACTGCTGCAATTGGTAATCGTTGGGATTGTTGGTACCGAGTTGCGACTCGAAAGACTGGTACTGCAGCGTCAGATAAATGCCTTTTTTGAAGGTGTACTTGAAGCCCGCAGCGATGAGGGTCTCCGTATCGTCGAAATTGAGACGGGTGGGGAAGTCCCGCACGTCGTTGAATTCTTCGATCAGGGGCACGTATTCCGTACCGGAAGCGGAAAGCAATTTGGCGCCGGCGAGTAGCTCAAAGTTGGTGAAAAGCTCAAACTCAAAACCCAGTTCCAGCAGGTTGGACGTCAGGTCGATCTGCTCGACCTCCACCCCGTCGCGGTTGGTTTGTTCGTACAGGTAGCCCAGGGTCAGCCGCAAATTGTTTTTCCAATCGGCCCAACGGTGAATGTTGAGATTGGCCGCCGCCCGGATGAGGGCAAAGCTTTTCAGCTCAAAGGTACCCTGGCCACGCAGCTCATTGAGCAAGGCCCCGTCGAGGAATACTTCCAATTCGTCCGCTTCGCTGCCGTAGCTGGCATTGAAGCGCAGCCCGCGACGGTTGGGCGTAGCCGGACCGTAGGGGAGAGCATTGCTAAACCGCGGATCGTAAACCCCCAGTCGGTCCGATAGTCGGAAGGTGTACAGGGCGCGATCCCGCGTCAGGTCAAAGGTGCTGGGCATCCGTACGTCGCGGTTCTCTCCCAGCCGATTATAATAGGTCTTTTCGGCTTCAAAGTCAATGCGCTTGCTCTGCGCACCGATACTGAAAAAGTCGGGACCCACGTCGATAAAGGAAAGCCCCACCTTGAGCTTTTGCGGCTTGAGGTGCAGTTGTAGGCCCGCATCCAAAAAGGTATCGTCCTCCTCAAAATCGGGCATCGAATCCCGGTTCTGCTTGAATTGCAGGTTGGACTGGCCCGTTTCTCCCACCAAGTGGAGCCCCAGGTTATCGCGGTCGATGATGGTGACGTCGAAGCTGAGGGTAGTGACGGTATTGCGAATGCCGGCGGTGGCGTTGCCGGAGCGCAGGTCGTCAAAGGTGTGGATGAGATTGAGGCCAAAATCGGCCTGGAGGCCCAGCGAGTCGTCGAAGACGTCGGTTGAGAACTGGGCTTGCCCCCCCGCGATAAAGCGAGTGGGGACGGTAAAAAAGTCGGTACCCCGAATTCGGGCCGCAAAAGCGTTGAGGTCGATCTCATTTAGGATCTGGGTAAAATCGAGGCCAAAGTCGAGCTTAGCCCCTTGGATCCGGCGGGTGTTGCCCTCCTGGTAAAACTGTTCGTAGTTGATGACGTCGCGGAGGGGAGCGAAGGCGGTCGCTTCGTTGATGCGTCCTTCTTCCTCCACGTTGAAAAAAGTGTAGGGCGTCATCACGTGGTCCATGTCGCCGGCGCGGTATTCTACGGCGTCGGCGATGATGCCCCGGGCCCAGAGTTCGCGTACTTCCACCGAAACTCCCGCTCCGAAGAAGCCGCCAAACTCGTTGCGCAGCCGCAGGATGGCCTGAATTTCCGCATTGTCGTTGGGGGTGGCATTGAGGGCGAGGTCGAGCAAAAATTCTCCGTCGGTCTGACGCTGAATCGTCGAGGTGTCCGAGTCCAGGACGGACCCGTCGATGGCGGTTTGGTTTAGAATCGTCCGTCCCAATCCGTTAAAACGTACCTTTTTTCCCTCCTCTTCCTTTTCCGTGGGTTTGGCCGAGCCATCCTGCGCCCAGAGCAGGGTGCCGGGGGCGAGCAGAAGAACGAGAAAGCAGCACAATTGGCGTAGTGAATATTTCATAATCGTGGTTTAAAAGAAGGATTTCAATTCGATGGTGAGTTCCCGACCGCGGTAATTGTCGAGGGCAAAGCTGCGGTCTTCAAAATTGAGCCAGCGGTAGCGAACGAAAATGCCGGCGGTTTCGGTGATCGTCCAGTCAAAGCCAACACCGATTCCCCGTCCCAGTTGGTCGCGGGGCAGTTGAGATTCTACGTCCCAGTCGGTAAACTGGCCCCCCCGAGCGTTTTCGAGGCCGAGGTAACCCGTCAGGATGAATTTGGGCAGGACCTCAAAGTAAAGGTCAAATTCGTGATACTGGACAAAGAGGTAGCTATCCTCATTAAAGGTGGGCAGCAGGGCCGAGCGCTGCTTGGCCGAACCAAAGGAACCCAGGTAGAAGAAATAGATGGGTTTGCCAAATAAAGTGTACTTGGCCTTGGCCTGTAGGTCAACCGTATTAAAATATTTGCGGTTGACGGCGGTCGCCGTGGCGGGATCGAGATCGGTCGTCTGTACAAATTCACTTACGCCCCGGAAGAAGGACACCTGCCGGTTGTAGGGCCCAAAGACCGTAGGCGAGGTGGCATTGGCGGGAAAGGGATTGTAAACCCGCGAGAGGGCTAGGCCGTTGATCCGGTGTACGTAGGAAAGCATCGTCGAGGTGGCGTCCAATTCCTGCGCCCAGGACCAACCGATGTTAAACTTGGCCGGCCCCACGTCGATCCCGGTGTTGATGTTGACCCCCTGGCGGTTGTGTACCAGCTGGTTGACGAGGGTCAATTGTCCCCCCGCTCCGTTGGCGCCCGCGGGCAAGCCCAGGCCTTCCAGGATTTCGGGATTGGAATTGGTCGCAATCTCACCATTCTGGTTGAAGAAGTTCTTGCTGATGCGGAACAGCTGGACATCGATGGGAATAAAGGTGTAGGATTCGGGGATGAACAGCCGCAGCATCAGGGCTTCACCCCATTTGCGGTCGTAGGTCGGACTTGCAAAGCTGCCCCCACCGAGTTCTCCCGTGAGCCGCAGGTCGGCCAGCTTGAGGTCCAGCGATAGGGTGTGGACCTGATAGTTGCGATTGACTGAGCTGACGCTGTCCAGGGCGGTTCGGCTGTAGATGGTATTGAGCGATAGCTGGTTCTTTTTACGACCAAAGGTATTGCTGATCTTTCCACCGGTGATGAAATTGGGGAGGTTACGCGCCTTCCCGCTAAAGCCCAGGTAAGTGGGCACCTCGCCCGCATCCAGGGTGGGGGGGATGGAAGCGGCGGGGTCGTTGATGGCCGAGGGCAGACCGCCGTTGGCCTGGGTTTTGCCCCAAAACGCGTCGAAAGCGAAGTTTGCGGGTAATTTGTATCCGTTGATGATGAGTCCCTGGAAAGCCTGGTTGTTCCAGCGCAAGTCTCCAGGGCTGGTGGTACCCGAGTCAAAATAGCTATTGTATTTGCCCGTATTGCTCACCCCTTCCCAGGGCGTACGATCGAAGATACTAAAGCGGTCGAGGACCTGAAAGATCCCCATGGTGAAGGGACTGAGATTGTACCAGTGGATACCCCCCGCCCGTATGCCAAAGGTCCCGTGGCGGGTACGGAAATTCCCGTAGAAGTTGAGTCCCAGGTTCATCTCGAAGACGTTCTCCTCTTGTCCCAGCCCAGTGTAGGGCGTAAACATAAAGAGTTCGGTACCAAAGCTGGCTTTGCCGTTGGGGCGACCCACCACCGTAACGGACATCATCGGCTCGCGGTAACCGTCGCCGACACCAAAGGTACGGGTAAAGGGATCCAAGTTGGGGTAGGGCTCCACCATGTCCCGTCCGTAGAGGAACAATCGGTAGTAGCCAAAAACGGTAAGTACTTGATCGCGTTTTCGCAATTTTCGGTTGACGAAAGACGAATCGTACTGAATGCCACGGATCACCGTCTGGGATTCCTGGTCCCAGCTTCGGTGGAGGGTATCACTCGGTGGCGGTAATGGAACGGGGGCAGCTATGGATAGCCCCGGCCCAGTAGAGGTGCCTTGTGCCTGTGCTCCCACCACTAGTAATAGTAACAGGAGTGGGCTCATCAGGAGTAGCGCAAGGCCTCGCTGAGCAATTCTCATCGGACTAAAGTCGAATGTTGAATTCCATATTTTACTGGAGTAAAGTTGATCCATATTAAAATATAGTTTTGTTGGGGTTAAATTTAAAAGTAAATTCTTCGGTTGAAGAAAAAAGGGCCTACATCACCTTTACATCTTTCGATTTTGTGGTACATCAATGATACATCTTGGGTACATCATCAACGTTTTTGCTTGGGTAGCTTGGCCATTTTGCTTAATTTTTCGGAATATGAGATCATATTAAAAATAAAATTTGGTTTGTTATGAGAATAGTGCCAATTGTTCTGATATTTTCCTTTCTGCTTTCGATTGCTGTAGTTAATGCTCAAGCGCCCGCCGGACCCATCAAAGTGGAGCTGCGCGAGGAGTCGGATGGCTGGAAACTTTACCGCGGTGGGAAGCCCTACTATATAAATGGTGTCGGTGGACAAAAAGAACTCGACCGCGCGGTGGCCTATGGCGCCAATTCCCTCCGGACCTGGGGGGCGGGTGAGGCCATCAACATCCTCGATGATGCCCACGCCAAGGGCTTGACCGTATTGTTCGGCCTCTGGGTGGGTTGCGAACGTCAGGGTTTTGATTACGACGATTCCAAAGCCGTACAGGCGCAGTTGGAGCGTTTTACCGAAGTGGTTAAGGAGTATAAAGACCATCCGGCCATCCTAATGTGGGGAATTGGCAACGAAACGGATCTGTTTTACAGCGACTTTAAGGTGTGGAATGCCATCAACGACATCGCCAAGATGGTCCACGAAGTCGATCCCAACCACCCCACCATGACGGTGACGGCGGGTCTGGATGTGGCGGAGGTACAGCTCGTCAAGGAACGCGCGCCCCACATCGACGTGTACGGAATCAATACCTACGGTGGTTTGATCGGTATCGATAAGGAGATGCGCGCCTACGGTTGGGAGGGCCCCTACGTAATCACGGAATGGGGACCCAACGGACACTGGGAAGTGGCCAAGACGACCTGGGGAGCCCCCATCGAGCAAACGAGTTCTGAAAAGGCCGCCTCCTATCGCGAGCGCTACGCCAAGGGCATCGTTGCGGATGAGGAAATGTGCTTGGGCTCCTACGTTTTCTTGTGGGGACAAAAGCAGGAAACCACCCCGACCTGGTACGGTTTGTTCCTGGAGGACGGCTCGGAAACGGCAGTGATGGACGTCCTGGAAGAGGGCTGGAGTGGAAAACTACCCACCAACCAGTCGCCCCATCTCAGTTCAATCTTGATGGAGGGCAAGCAAGCAACCCAAAGCGTCCGCATAGAAGCGGGTAAGCCCTGCCAAGTGGTGGTAAAGGTGGAAGACCCCGACGGAGACCCCCTAAAGTACCGCTGGGAACTGATGCCCGAGAGTACCGACATCAAATCGGGGGGGGACGCCGAATCGCGGCCCGAGCCGGTAAAAGTGATGCCCCGGGCGGGCAGTGGGGGAGGCACCCTCAATTTTAAAGCGCCTAAAAATACGGGTGCCTACCGCATGTTCGTCTACGTGTACGATGGCAATGGCAACGCCGCCACCGCCAACATCCCCTTCTACGTCCACAACGACTAAGACCTCTAGCCCCCAAGCCACCAAAAATCAAAAATCAAAAGGGGGATTTTGACGATCTCTAAGCGTCAAAATCCCCCTCTAAACTCCCAAAACTCCGCGCCCCCTCTCCGCGCTCCTCAGCGCCCTCTGCGTCCCAACCCCCTCGAAGCGCCTCCCTCCTCGAAGCGCCCCTCTCACCCTCAACACAAAAGCCACCAAATTCTCCTCCGAGCCCAAGCCCAACTTTTTCCGCAAACGGTACCGACTAATCTCCACCCCCCGCACCGAAATATTCAACAAGGGCGCAATCTCCTTCGTCGTCAAATTCATCCGCAAATAGGCACACAACTTCTGATCCTTCGGCGTCAAGCTCGGAAAACGCTGTCGCAGCCGTTTAAAAAAGTTTTCGTGCACCTGGTCGAAGTAAAGCTCAAACTGCTCCCAATTGTCGTCCAATTGGATATCGGCCTCGATCGTCTTGGTGATCTGTTCCACCTTCCGCCGCAAATCCGTCCCCACCTCGGGAACAATGTTTTTGAGGTCGGTCTTGATCTTCATCAAAATTTCACTCTTTTGCACGAGGTGCATGGTCAGTGCCGCCAATTGGCTGTTGCGGTGCTTGATGTCGGCCTGTAATTTTTCGTTGCGAAGCTTGATGATTTCTCCTTCCGATTTTTCGACCTCCTTCTTAAATTCTGCTTCCTTGGATTCCAGTTTTTTGGCCTCCGCCAGCTTGATCGCTTGGGTCTTGCGGTCCTCGCGTTGGGAAACGTACTGTACCGCACCAAACAGCCCCAGCGCGACGCAGGCGAAGTAGGCAAAGCGGGCGTAGAGCGAGCTGTACCAGGGGGGCTGAATCGTAAAGGCATAACTGGCCACGGGGCTTTGTTCGCCAAAAGCATTGCGTGCCTGAACCCGGAAATCGTAGGCTCCAGCCAGTAGATTGGTGTATTCCTTCTCGGTCTTGGGGGTCCAGTCCGACCAGTCCAGATCAAAACCTTCGAGTTGGTAACGGTACTGGAGATAGTTGATTTTTTCGAAATAGGGAATGGAATAGGAAAAGCGAAAGTCGTTCATGGCATTGGCAAAAACGGGAGAATAAGCGGTCGAATCGCGGTTTCCCCGGCCCCGATAGAGGATCGAATCCCCCGCCGTAATTGAGGTTACCTTGCGGATCAAGGCCTCAAAGGGGAAGGCCGTGGGCTTCGTCTGGGTGGGATTGTAATGGATAAAGCCATTCTCCGTACCGATGAAGACATTGCTCCGATCGTGGGCGTAGACGTGCTCAAAGCCATCGACCAACTCGTCGTTGATCTGATTGAAATAGGTCAGCTCCAATTTGTTGAATACTCCCCGTTGCTGGACTTCAATGACGCCAAATTCCGAACCTACCGAAAACCAGATATTGCCCAGTTCGTCCTCGATGAGGCGGTGAATTTCGCGTTTGTCACCAAAGAGTTGGTTAAAATCCTGGTGTACGGTAAAATTGTTCTGGTCCCGGTTGTAGCGGTAGATGCCGCGGGGCGTGGTAAAAACGAGTTCCTGACGGGTCTTACAAACGTTGATAAAGAGGTCGTCGGGCAAGCCGTAGTCCGAATTGTAGAAGTCGATACGGTGGATGGCGCGCAAATCGTCGGTGAGTTCGATCTTGTACAGCCCCTTGTAGGCGTGGGAGACCCAGAGAAAGCCCTCGCTATCCTGCTCAAATACCCGCGCTGATTCGTTGAAACCCCGCAGTTTTTGGTGGAGGACCCACTCGGCGCGGGTACCGGGAAGGTCCCAGTTGAGGTCGCGATAGATGACCAAACCCTCGTAGGTTCCCTCGACGGCGTAGCCCGGATGCGATTCCAGCGCCATAAATTTCCAAGCCCCCTGAATGGATGAAAAGTTGCGCAGGTCCAAGCCATCGATGTAGGAGGCCCCCCGGTGCTGTCCCAGGATGAGGCTCCTATCCAGTCGGTTGATGCTCCACACCTGACCGATCCCCTCCGGTACGGGCTCAAACTGGACGGGATCCACCCCGGACTGGGGGAGGGGCCAGTTGCAGTAAAACAGGCCCTGATTGGTACCTAGGTAGAGCCGCTCCCGATCGACGATGGCGGCGTAGCCGGTCCCTTCAATGCCCGCTTCGGAGGAAATGACTGAGAAGGGGGAGTTGATCTCCAGGTAGTCGATCCCATTATCGAGTCCCAGCCAGAGGTTTTGCTGGGCATCTTGGCAGAGGCTGAGTACCGTATTGTTTTGCAGGCCTTTTTGCTGGTTGACGTGGCGGAGGATACGGCCTTCCCGATCGGTTAGGAGGACCCCATTTTGGGTCGTTCCGATGGCGTAGTTGCCGTCGGTCAGCTCGATGGCGCAGTAGGCCTGGTGGGTTTTGAGAAAATTGCTGGCGCTAGCGGGAAAGGCATCGATGCCGGTGGGGGTCATGCGGTAAAAGCCATCCGAAACGGTGAGGAGCAGGGCGGTGGTATCGGTTTGTGGGAGGAGGGACACAATCCGCTGCTCGTCAAACTGTTGGCCGCCGGGGCGGGAGACCAACTCCTCACCCTGAAGTTGGAGCAGGCCCCTTTGTTTTTCTTGGACGTAGAGCTCGTTTCCCCACTGGAAAAAATTCTCGAAGCGGCCACTTTGCGGTTGGAGGATCCGAAATTGCCCGTCAGCCAGGGTAAAAATGGCCTTTTCGGAACAAAAAATGAGGGCATCGCCCCGGCGGAAGATCTTCCAGATGTCTTCAAAGCTGCGCAGCTCCGGGGGGAGTAGGGACGTCAAGGAGGTGTAGGTCTGCTCGCCCCTTTCATTGGCTTGGAGGTAACCCAATTCGTTCTGACCACCCAGGTAGATGTAGCCCCGCGGATCGAGGTAACAGGAGCGAACGATGGTGTGATTGGGTAGGGGATAGATTTGCCAGTTGGTACCGTCAAATTCCAGTAGCCCCTTGTTGTTGCCAAAATAGAGCAATCCCCTTTCGTTTTGGTGGATGGTCCAGTTTTGAGTACCAGCCTGGTAGTCCGTACGCGAAAAGTGCGTGATGGTTGGTGCCCCGATTGGAGCCAACTGAGCGGGCAGGGAAAAGACACAGCCGTACAGGAGGAGGATTAACGTGGGTAGAATTCTCATCATGTGGGTAAGCTTGGCTTTAGTTTGAGGATGGGTCATTAGAGTACAACTGATGTAGTCCTATCGAATGCCCTAACTAATATAACAGCTTAAAAATAAATGGTTTATGAAAAAGAGAGGAAATTTAAAAAGAGAATTTGATGTATACCTGATGTAGCTATTTTTTAAGTTTGTAAGGGATAGATGTAAGCAAGATGTAGGCAGAAATTCAGATTGTTCTTGATTCCAAACTAAATTTACTTTGATTAGTTGTTCTAAATACAAAAAGTCGCCATGATGAGCAATAACAAAATTTTACTCTTTTCAACGATTCTTATCCTTCCTTTCCTAGGCTGCAAAGAAGTTTCGGAGGTCGCGAGCTGCGAATTTACCGAATCTCTGGAAGGCTACAACCTGGTTTGGTCCGACGAATTTGACGGCTCCGAAATCGATGCCAACAAATGGTCTTACGACCTCGGCGATGGCTGTGAGATCAGCGAAGACCTCTGTGGTTGGGGAAACAATGAACTCGAATACTACACCGATCGTTCGCGCAACTCTTTTGTCGAAGACGGCAAGCTGGTTATCGAAGCCATCCGGGAGGCGCCCCTTTATTTGGGCAAGCACCAGTACACTTCGGCCCGTATGGTCACCAAAAACAAGGGAGACTGGAAGTACGGTCGGATTGACGTAAGGGCTCGGATGCCCATCGGCCAGGGACTCTGGCCCGCCATCTGGATGCTGCCCACCGACAATGCCTACGGAGACTGGCCCAAGAGCGGCGAGCTCGACATCATGGACTACCTGGGGCCCGCACCCGAACGCACCTTTGGAACCATCCACTACGGCCACGAAAATTGGGCTTTCAACAGCCAGGGGCTGATCCTGGAAGAAGATGAGGAGAACTTCCACGAAGCCTTCCACGTCTTTACGGTCCTGTGGACGGAAAACTGCATTCAATTCCGTATGGATGGCCAGGATGTGGGGGTCGCCAATACGCGTTCGACGACCCTGCCTTCGACTTTTCCCTTCGACCAGCGTTTTCACCTGATCCTCAACGTAGCGGTAGGGGGGAATCTTCCGGGCAATCCCGACGCCACCACCCGTTTCCCACAGCGTATGGAAGTGGACTACGTTCGCGTTTATCAAGAAAAATAATTACCTAACAAAATCTCAATAGATTATGCAAAGAAGCTATACCCTTCTACTTTTCCTCTGCCTGGTCGGCTCTACGATTTCGGCCCAACAGATTTGGGACAACTTCGAGGACATCCGCCAAGGAACCTATGATTTTATCAGTGGCACGCTTATTCCCTACAGCGAAAACCCCGACAAAACGGGAGCCAATACCAGTCTGGTAGCCGCTTCTTACACCCGCAACGCCTCCGAAGCCTTTGACGTGATCCTCCTCGATGCCCCCGTGGCCGATCTGAGCGATTACATCAGCGGCGCCAAACAAATGAGCATTGCCGTTTACAGCCCCGCCGCGGGCAAAACGGTGCAAATCACCCTTGAAAACAGTGCCACCGCCGAGCCCCAGAACTTCCCCGTCGGCCGCCACAGCATTTACCAGACCACGACGACCGTCGCCAACAGCTGGGAAGTGCTGACCTTTAGCCTCACCGAGCAGCCCGACATGAGCGTAGGCAACGATGGGGTCAACCGCCTGGTCCTGCTTTTCGATCCCGGCAACGCTGCGGGCGATACCTACATTTTTGACGACCTCAACGGTCCCGAACTCGCCGACGATCCCTGTGACGGTGCCACGGCCAACCCCATGATCCTGGAAGATTTTGAGTGCAACCAAAACCTGCGCTACATCTTCTCGCACTCCGGGGTCAACTTCCGCCGCGTAGACAATCCCGATCAAAACGGCAATACTTCCGACAAGGTGGCCACCTACACCCGCAATGGCGGCGAAATGGTCGACGTGCTCATCAGCCGTTAAGGGTCGGGTAACCTGAGCGTTTCCGGTACGAGCGAAATCGCCATCGACGTTTGGGATCCTACGGCTCCCAGCCTGGTACGTCTTTCCCTACAAGCCGCCAACGGCGACGTCATCCTGGCGATCGATGCCAATACCTCGCAGAGCGAAACTTGGGAGACCCTGCGTTTCGATACCAGCCCGGCCACCGCCTCGATGGACATCGCCC
>CALCCH010000529.1 GCA_937899855.1 uncultured Saprospirales bacterium
ACTCCGAGCCGATGCGCTCGGTGATGATGTAATTGCCGGAGGCGGGATCGTATTCTACGTCCTTTTCGATGACGCCGGGATCCCTCAAGTCGAAGGGATTGTTGTTGGGGTTGTTGATGTAATCTCCCGAGCGGTCGTTGATGGGCGAAATGGTGTCCTGACTCATTTGCTGGATATACTCGGGGGCGTAGGGGTCGTCGAGGTGCGCGCCACCACCCTCGGCAAAGAGGCTGACCGATACGGCGAGGGTGAGCAGTATGATGAGTAAAAGTCCGTCTATCTTCATAATTCGGTTGAGCTATAGTCTTTCTTTGATAGTCTTTGTTTCATGTCTTATCGCAGACTATTTCATGATTCAATAGGTTATACAGTGCCATAACGCCGCATCTCGAATTACTAGTTGTACCTGCCCAGTTTTAACAATCCGCGTGTTGGTATCCAGCATTTGGTTCATTGGGGAAAGGCTACCCGCATGGTGTACGGGTAAAGGCACAATTAGTTTAACTAATTTTCATTATTTAAACGGTTGAAAACCACCAAACTGTATCAAGATAATTGCTTTAGGGCCCCTTTGATCAGTTCTTCTACACTTTGAGGGGTGGTTTGCTCTTTCAACAGGCGATTGAGAACCTTCTGAACCTGTATCCGAGAAAATCCCAGCGCTACTAATGCTGATAACGCTTCATCCCTTGAAGTATTGTCTTGAATTTTGATCTGGAGTAGCTCCGATCCCGAATCTTTGAGCACCTTGTCTTTGAGGTCGAGAATAATCCTTTTCGCCGTCTTGGGACCGATGCCTTTGACGCGCTTAAAAGCATTGACATCTTCCCCAACAATTGCGGCGCGCACCTCCTCCGGTGGCATGGAAGACAGTACGATCCGCGCCGTGTTGGCACCGATTCCCTGAACACTCAGCAGCAGGATAAACAAAGACCGCTCCGCTTCGTCCGCAAAGCCATAAAGCGTGTGGCTGTCCTCCTTTACCTGCAAGTAAGTTAGAATCTTCAAGGATTCCAGCTTTTCTACCTTGGTGTAGGTGTGGAGACTGATGTTGATGTGGTAACCGACCCCTGCGGTCTCCACCACTAAGTAGGTGGGGCTTTTGTAGGTGATCGTCCCTTTTATGTGTGTAATCATTTGTTGGTCGAGATTCGTGAGCGGCGTACTGTCCGGTACGGCTCTAAAAAGCGGTACGAAGGTACAAATTTCCCAAAAATCGGACCGGTAAAAATACCGCCCCCCCCTCCAAACTGTCGATACTGGGGCATTTTGACAAAAAACCAACTCGGAAAAGCAGCAATGCGACCATTTTACCGTTTTACCAACATCCACCATCGGCAGTACACCAACCCGCGCACCGAAAGTTGGGCCTTTTGTATTTTCGGAGGAATTGCGTTAACTTTAAATATTGTTCATTCATGGATATCGCTTTGTCCTTGCAGTACCAAGAGAAAGATCTGATCGAAGCCTGCGTCAAGAAAGAACGCTGGGCCCAGAAACAGCTATACGAAGAGTACTATAGCAAGATGATGGGCGTTTGCCTACGGTATTCCAACAACAAGGAAGACGCGCTCGACATCCTCCACGAAGGCTTTATTAAGGTATTCCGCAACGTGGCCAAATACCAGCCCGGAACCTCGCTCAACGCCTGGATCCGCCGCATCATGGTCAATACCGCCATCGACTACTACCGCAAAGCCATCCGTCGTCGCACCGAAGACCTGGATCAGGCCTACCAAGTCAGTACCGACCAACCCGACGCCATTAGCAACTGTACCGAAAAAGACATCCTCGCCGCGATCCAAACCCTCTCGCCCGCCTACCGGGCCGTGTTCAACCTCTACGTCATCGTAGGCTTCTCGCACCGCGAAATCGCCGATCAGTTGGGCATCACCGAGAGCACCTCGCGCTCCAATCTCGTAAAAGCACGTATCAAACTCAAAGCCCTGCTGGAGGCGAAATACATCAGATATGGAGAATAATTACTTGGACAGCAGGGTACGCCAAGCGCTGGAAAATTGGGACGAGCCCTTCCAGCCCGAACACTGGGAGCAGTTCGAAGGGATCCTCAATGATCCCGCCCAAGCCGATTTGTCCGAACAAGCCCTGGATCACAACATCCGCCACCAATTGGGCGAAATCCAACCCGCTCCCGAAGCCGGCCATTGGGACCGCTTCGAACAACAACTCGACCAAGTCGAAACGGAGGAGCAACTCGAAATCGAAGACGTCTACCTCGATGGGGTCACCTACGAGCTGCTCAATGAAATGGAGGTTCCCTACAACTCCAACCACTGGCCGCTGATGGAGCAACGCCTCGACGAGGCCTTCTCCCTACGCCGGAAACTCCTGCGCTACAAGGTCGCCGAAGTGGCCCTGCTGCTGCTGGCTATCTTTACCGTCTTACAGTTCTTCCCCCTCGAACAACTGTCGACCTTCCGCTTCCCAGTAGCCCCCACCGAGCACCACAACCGGGCCACCAGCCCCAACGATACTCCGGACGATACCCAAACCGCTCCCACCATCGCCGAATCGACTCCCCTCGCCAACGGACGCAGTCCACTCCATTCCCCGCTCGCGGCGGGATCGGCAGTGGCTACCACGCCCCTGGCCTACGGTTCGACCACCGGTGACTTCCGTACCAACCTCCGAGCGGAAGAGCTGGATCGCGATCGATCGGCAACCGCAGCGGCTCCTCCGACCTCGTACCGTACGAGCCCCCTGTCCCTCATGAAGGCCATCCCCGCCCAGATGCTGCCCGGCGGCCGCAGCGCCGAACGGCAGCTGCCTCAATCGGACCGCCCCCGGGAATCCGTCGGAGCGCACGAACACCGGGACAAAGAAATGAATAGCGCTCTGAATACGAGCGTCAAGCGACTCCTACCCAAGCTAGAAGGGCAGGAACTCGGCCCCCTGACCACCGAGACGCCCAACTTGGAAACGCCTTGTCTGGCCTGCGAAATCTGGAAAGGCCCGTCCTTCCTCCGGGTGGGTATGATGGGCATGGGCGACCTCAATTACGTCATGACGCCCTACAACGAGGAATACGGTCAGCGAAGCTACAACCGCTTCGTATCCGGCTACGGCGGGGGACTAACCCTGGGCTTTAGATTTGGCCGCTGGGAGATCGAAGGGGGTGCCCTCTACGCTTCCAAACGCTACCGAGCCGATACCATCAACTTCCTGGTTACCCAAAACGATATCGGAATTGGTGTGGCTAATCTAGGCTACGAAGGCAAGGGCTGGGAAGAAACCCAACTGGACGTGCTCCGCATTCCGCTACGAGCCCGCTACAGCTTTACTCACCGGGGCAAGTGGCAATTCTACGGCCAGGGTGGGGCCGCCGTCAACGTCGCCATGAACGTGATTCACAACAACGAGATCATCCGCTTCGAGCAGCGGCACCGCAATCCCGACAATGGCCTGCGCAGCAGCCCCAGCAATCTGCCCGAAGAAAAGCGCATCAACTACGAAGACGTGACCGAGAACTACGGCATCCTGGGATCGGGTAACTTTATCGAGCAAAGCTTTCTCACCGTCGACCTCGGCTTTGGAGTCGAACGTTTCCTCTCCCCCCGCTTTAGCGTCTTTACCCAGCCGACCTTTCACTATCAGCTCACCGATGGCAGCTTTGGCATCAACCAAGAAAAGATCAACAATATTTCGGTAGAAGTAGGGGTACGGGTTTCCTTGAAAAAGAATACCCCCGAGGTTCGCTAAGCCCCTCCAAATCCTTTTCCGACCGGCCTTCGCGCGCTGTTCATTCGGGGCCTTCCCCCTCGGTACACCAGCGCGCGAAGGCCGCGACCAATTGGTGGTGCTTGGCCTCCAGCAGTAACAGCTCCGCCCGCTCCGCGCCGGTGGCCAGATACCGCCCCAAATCGGGGGGCACGATCGTATCCGCCGTTCCAAAAACCAGCCACACCGGGTGAACCGCCGCCCGGATACGTCGCCGCACCGGGGCCTTGCCCAGCGCAAAGGCGTCGATGATGCGCCAGGTGTGAAACAGCCGCGCCCGTCGTTGGGGGTCGCAAAGTTGGTATTCCAAAAAACGGCGGGGAAAAGCGGGGACCAAACCCCAGCGTCCCAAGCCGGCCAGCAGGTTTAGCAACCAGGCCGGTTCGCGCAAGCGCGCGATGATCCAAGCCCGCCAGCTCAGGGGCAACCAGGTGAGGCCACGGGAACTGCGGGTGGCCAGTCCATCGGGGGCCAGCAAGTACAGCTCCGCCACCCGCGCGCCCAAGCGCGGCCAAGTCGCCAGCGCCAGACGCCCCCCAAAACTAAAACCCACCAACCGACAAGTCGACCGCTCTTCTCGCTGCAAAATCCACGCGACCAATTGTTGGAGCTCGTCCGGTGTGTAGGCCTCGGCCCACTCCGTCCGCCCGTGCTGGGGCAGGTCGACCGCGTAAAGCGTACGGCCGGGACCCAAAGCAGCCGCCAGCGGTGCAAATTGTTCGGCCCGATCCCCGTAGCCGTGGAGGGCGATCCAGAGCTGGGGGCCATCGCCCCAGCGCAGGAGGTGTATCCTGCCTTGGGAATGGGTCCAGAAGAGGGAATGAGGATTCATGTAGCGTAAAAATAGGGCAAAAAAAGGAATCGTAGGGGAGCCCGAGGGGTCTTGGGGAGTGGGTCTAAATTTCTATCTTTGGGGGCAAATCAATCACTCGAACACCATGAATTTACTCCTTCTCGGCAGCGGCGGCCGCGAACACGCCTTCGCTTGGAAACTCCAGCAAAGCCCCCTTTGTGAGCAGCTGTACATCGCTCCCGGCAATGGGGGTACTGCCCAGTGTGGTACCAATATCGCCCTGTCCAATCAGGATTTTCCCGCCATCAAGCAATTTTGCCTCGACCGGGCCATCGACCTGGTCATCGTCGGACCGGAGGCGCCGCTGGTAGCGGGCATCGTCGACTTTTTCCGGGCGGATGCCGACTTGGCCAACATCCCCGTCATTGGACCCTCGGCGCAGGGGGCACAGCTGGAAGGCAGTAAATCCTACGCCAAGCAGTTTATGGCGGGGCTCAGCATCCCCACGGCAGCTTACCGCGAATTTACGATCGAACAGGAAGCGGAAGGACTCGACTACCTGGCCAGCCAGACGCCTCCCATCGTACTCAAGGCCGATGGCCTCGCGGCGGGGAAGGGCGTATTGATTTGTGGCAGTGTGGAGGAGGCCCAGGCGGGTTTTCGGGAAATGCTAGGGGGAAAATTTGGAGCGGCTAGTGCCAAGGTGGTCGTAGAAGAATTTTTGGATGGCATCGAGTTCTCGGTCTTTGTCCTCACCGACGGACGCTCCTATCGCCTCCTGCCCATCGCCAAAGACTACAAACGCATCGGCGAGGGCGATACGGGACTAAACACCGGGGGCATGGGGGCTGTCTCGCCCGTTCCCTTTGTCGATGAAGCCCTCATGGAAAAGGTAAAAAGTCGGATCATCGCGCCCACCATCCGAGGCCTACACCGCCAGGGGATCGACTATTGTGGCTTTATCTTTTTTGGCCTCATCGTCGTAGCGGGCGAACCCTACGTCATCGAATACAACTGCCGCATGGGAGATCCCGAAACGGAGGTGGTTTTTCCCCGACTCCAAAACGCCCTGGTGGCATTGTGCCAGCAACTGGCGGACGGACGGCTGGCCGAAACCCAGATCGAGATCGACGAGCGCGCGGCAACCACCGTCTTCCTCGTTTCGGGGGGCTACCCCGAGGCCTACGAAAAGGGCAAGCCCATCCATCACTGGGAGGCCGCCACGGACAGCATCGTCTTTCAGGCGGGAACGCGATTGGAGGAAGGACAACTGCTGACCAACGGCGGACGCGTCCTGGCCGTCACCTCCTACGGTAGCGACTTCCGCGAGGCCTTACAGCGCTCCCAGGCCAATGCCGAACGGATCGAATTCGAAGGAAAATATTTTCGCCGCGACATCGGTTTTGACCTCTGATTCCCCATGGCTTATTCCCTGGCCCATATCGCCCGCATCATCGGCGCTCGGACGCGCCGGACGACCGTCGACAAACGGCCCATCAAACACCTGCTGCTCGATAGCCGTAATCCCGCCTTCCTACCCGAAGCCCTGTTTTTTGCCCTGTCCGGTCCCCGACGCGATGGCCACGATTACCTGGAGGCCCTTTACCAGGCGGGCTTGCGACAATTCGTCGTGGCGCGCGATTTTCCCCGAGAGGCCCTTCCCGAAGCCGAGCTGCTCCGGGTGCCCGATACGCTGGTGGCACTCCAGCAACTCGCTCAGTACCACCGGGAGCAATTTGACCTCCCCGTCATCGGAATCACCGGCAGCAACGGGAAGACCATCATCAAGGAGTGGTTGTTTCAGGTGCTCCAGGCTGACCTGTCCATCGTCCGCAGCCCCAAGAGCTACAATTCGCAGATCGGCGTACCCCTGTCGATCTGGTTGCTGGAGGACCGTCACGAGCTGGGCCTCTTTGAGGCGGGCATCTCGCGGGTGGGAGAAATGGCCAAACTCGCTCCCCTGGTGCAGTGCAGCATCGGGATCCTGAGCAATATCGGGGAAGCGCATCGGGAGGGCTTTGCCTCCAAGGAAGAGAAAATTACCGAAAAGCTCAGGTTGTTTGCGGGCGCACAACACCTGATCTACCGCGTCGACGATCCCTTGATCCGAGAACAGCTACGGGATTACTCCGGGCCGGAACACTTCCGCTGGTCGACGACCGGCCAGCCGGCCGAACTCGAAATCGTAGAGCAACGAGCCGAGGGGGAACGCACTACCCTCCGGGCCCACTACCGCGGCCAGGAGCAGTCCCTGCACCTCCCCTTTGGTGACGCCGCCTCGATCGAATTCGCCATTCACTGTTGGGCGCTGCTGCTGCGGCTGGGCTATCCCTTCCAGGTCATCCGACCGCATTTGGCCCAACTGGAGGCGGTGGGAATGCGTTTGGAACTCAAACCCGGCATCAATGGCTGCGTATTGGTCAACGATAGCTACAACTCGGACCTCAAGGCGCTCGACATTGCCCTGCAATTTTTGGAACAACAAAGCCCTCAGCAAAAACGCCACCTCATCCTCTCGGACATCCTACAAAGCGGCCTGCCTCCCGAGGCCCTGTACCGCGAGGTGGCCCAACTGCTGGCGGCTAAAAACGTCCAACGTCTGACCGGCATCGGTCCACAAATCCCCAGCCTAGACCCCCTCCTAGGGCCCACGATTCAACGACAATTTTTTCCCGACACCGCTACTTTTCTCGCTCAAGTTCAAGCTGATGACTTTCGGGAGGAGGCCATTCTCATCAAGGGCGCGCGTGTCTTTGCTTTTGAGCGCATCGCCAATCGCTTGGCCCAACAGGTACACCAGACGGTATTGGAAATCAACCTCAGCGCCATGCTGCACAATCTGCGGGTGTACAGCAGCTTTCTCCAGCCCGATACCAAACTGATGGTGATGGTCAAAGCTTCGGCTTACGGAAGCGGCAGCTACGAGGTGGCGCGGTTGCTGGAGTACCAGGGGGTCGATTATTTGGTGGTGGCTTACAGTGACGAGGGCGTGGCCCTGAGGCGGGCGGGCATCCGCAGTCCCATCATGGTGCTCAACCCGGACCCCAATCACCTCGATAGCTTGATTCGCTACCAACTCGAACCCGAAATCTACCGCCTGGACCTCTTGGAACGACTCGTCCGCCTGATCCCCGAACGGCGGGAGGCACCTTTTCCCATTCACCTCAAACTGGAAACGGGCATGTACCGACTGGGCTTCGACGCCACGGCGATTCCGCGGTTGGGCGACTTCTTGGTGCGCCACCCTCAGGTGCGCGTCCGCTCGATTTTTTCCCACCTCTCCGCCAGCGATGACCCCACGCACGATGCCTTTAGCCACCAACAGGCGGCGGCCTTTACGCGGGCCTACGATCGGTTGCAAAAACGACTGGGCTATCGCCCCTGGCGGCACCTGCTTAATACGGGGGGAATCACGCGTTTTCCACAATACCAAATGGACCTGGTGCGTTTGGGCATTGGCCTGTACGGCATCGACGGCCGGGCGGAAATTCAGGAGCGCTTGCGGACCGTTTTGACCCTCAAAGCCCGGATCTCTCAGATCAACGAGCTGCCCGCCGGCGCGAGTGTGGGTTACCAACGGGGCGGAAGGGTGGACCATCGACGGCGAATTGCGACGATCAGCATTGGCTACGCCGATGGCTTGCTGCGCGCCGCGGGCAACGAAGGCTACCGTGTCCTGGTGGGCCAAGGGGAGGCCCCGATCATCGGCAACGTCTGTATGGATATGTGTATGATCGACATCAGTGCCATTCCCGAGGCGGCGGTGGGTGATGAAGTCATCATTTTTGGGGCCGAATGGCCCGTACAAGCCTTCGCTCGGTGCCTGAACACCATCCCTTACGAGGTGTTGACCAACATTTCGGAAAGGGTGAAACGCGTCTATTACCAGGAGTGAGACCGGACCGACAAATGTTAACTCTCCCGTAGCACCTAATACCCATCAAAATTGTTAATTTTGCGTGATTTTTAATTAGAAAAAAATTCAGAAACTCATGTCCAAGAAAATATTTGCTATTGCCGTAATGTGTCTGCTGGTAAGCCTGGGATACGCCCAAAAAGACCCCACGCTTTTTTCGGTGGAAGGCAAAAACGTGAAAGTATCCGAATTTGAATACATCTACACCAAGACCAATGGAGACAAGGCGGATTTTTCCCGCGAATCGCTCGACGAGTACCTGGGCTTGTACAAAAAGTTCAAGCTCAAGGTCCAACGGGCCCGCGACATGCAATTGGATACCATCCCCTCCCTGCAGCAAGAACTGGAAGGCTACCGCAAACAATTGGCCGATTCCTACCTCACCGATAAGGAAGTTACCGAGCGGCTCGTACGCGAGCTCTACGAGCGCAGCCAGCAGGATATCGACATGAGTCACCTCATGATCCAAATCAAAAATCCACAGAACCCCTCCCCCGCCGACACCCTGGCGGCTTACCAAAAGATCACCGGCCTGCTCCAACAGATCCAGGGAGGCGCCTCCTTTGCGCAACTGGCACAGGAAAATTCGGCGGACCCCTCCGCCAAGGGCAACAACGGGCGCCTGGGCTTCGTCACCGCGCCCCTCCCCAAGGGCTTTTACCACCTGGAAAACGCCGTGTACAATACACCTCCGGGCACTGTAGTGGGCCCCGTTCGGACCGGAGCGGGTTACCACCTGGTACAGACCCACGGGAAGCGCTCCGCCCGTGGGGAAGTCGAAGCCGCTCACATCCTCATTCGAACGACGGGTAAAACCGCCAACGACATCGCCGCCAAAAAGCTGATCGACAGCCTGCACCAGGCCCTCGTCGGTGGTGCGGATTTCGAAGCGCTCGCCAAGGCCCACTCGCAGGATAAGGCCAACGCCAGCAAGGGAGGCTACATCGGCTTCTTTGGCATCAACCGCTACGACCTCAATTTCGAAAATGCCGCCTTTGCCCTCCAGCAGGATGGCGCCATTTCCGAACCCATCCAATCGCAAGTGGGCTGGCACATCGTCCGACGGATCAGCAAGAAAGGCGTCGAATCCTACGATTTGGCCAAACGCCGGCTCCAGGCCAAAGTCAAACGCGACCCCCGTTTTGGTCTGGCGCGGGCCGCCATGATCGAGCGCATCAAAACCGAGGGAGATTTCTCGGAAGAAAAGGCCGTCCTCGATCAATTTATCGCGGGCCTGGGCGAAGACTACCTCAGTCACAAATGGAAGGCGGGCCCCCAACCGGAGAAGGCCGTCCTGTTCCGCTTCGGCGATAAGAACCCCGTTTACCTCAATGAATTTTCGGTCTACTGCCAACGTTCGAGCCGCGCCCGAATTCGCGGAGGTAGCCGCCCCGATCAAAATCCCGAATCGGTGACCCGCGAATTGTATCGGGAATTCGTGACCGATCGGGCCCTCCAGTACGAAGAAGCACAGTTGGAGAAAAAATACCCGGAATTCCGCGCGCTGATGCGCGAGTACGAAGAGGGCATTCTACTTTTTGAAGCCACCAAAATGCTGGTGTGGGACAAGGCCTCCCAGGACACCACGGGCTTGCAAAACTATTTTGAGCAACACCGGAAAGATTATATGTGGGAGGAACGCGCCCGGGTCATCACCTTTACCGTCAAACCCGAGGGGCAGAAGAACCTGGCCAAAATTCGCAAGTTTGCGCGCAAGAATGCGGCCCTAGCCGTCCTGGAGAAGTTCAATACCGACGAAGCCCCCCTGGTCGCTTACCAATCCAAGACCGTCGAAAAGGGCAAGGATGACGTGATCGACTCCGTCGATTGGACGGTGGGCAACATCACCGATTCGCAGATCAACAACCGCAATAAGAGCAGCTTTTTCTATAAAATTGAGACCGTACTGCCCCCTACCGAGAAAACCCTTCAGGAGGCTAGGGGTTACGTCATCGCCGACTATCAGGACTACCTGGAAGCCGAGTGGATCAAAGAACTGCAAGCGGATTATAAGGTCAAGGTCAATCAAAAGGCCTTTGACGCCCTGGTGAAAAAATAAGACCGATGCGCAAACTCTTGGCCGATCGAAGGTACTGGGGAGGATTTTTCCTGCTCCTCTTACTAGCCTGCTCCCCCGAGGAGCAGGAGGAAGACGTATTGCTGGCCCAGGTGTTCAACCGGCGGCTCCACCTCTCCGAATTGGAGGGCATGATCCCCCCCGGTACCGAGGCTACCGATAGTACCCTCCGGCTCAACGCCTTCATCGAACGTTGGGTGCGCGAGAGCTTGTTGATGCACGAAGCGGAAAAAAATATCCCAAAAGATTTAAACATCGACGAACTGGTACGGGACTACCGGGCCTCTTTAATTCGACACAACTACGAAAAGCTGATCGTGGAACTGCAACTGGACTCGACGATTCGGCGGACGGAGTTGGCCGAGTACTACGAAACGCACAAGTCGCAGTACGTCTTACAGGAGCCGCTGCTGCGCTGCCACCTGGTCAAAATTCCACAGGAGCGCTTGGCGGGAGGGGAAGCCCAACGCCTGCAAGAGCTGTGGCGCAATGGCCAGCAGGGGGAAGAAAGCTTGACGGCGCTGACCAATTACTGCCAGCACAATGCCAGTGCCTACTTGTTGCAAGACAGTGCTTGGTACGAGGTGTCCAAGGTCTTAGAGCAACTGCCCAGTGGCTGGGTGGGGGTAGGCAACTTCCGGGAAGGTCGCGAATTTAGCCATACGGCGGAGGGACACCGCTACTTGCTGCGGATCAACGAGCTGGTGGCGAAAAACGAGATCGCCCCGATGGCTTACGTGGCGGACCAAGCCACCAAGGTCATCCTGCACCAGCGCAAGATAAAGTTGCTCAAAGACAAAAAAGAAGAGATTTACGATCGCGAATTGCGACGCAATAACATCCAAATTTTTAATCAATAGCCATGTATAGCTTCACGAGGAATTTGCTTTTGGTAACCCTACTTTTTAGCCTGGGTACGGTACTGCAAGCGCAGAACAAAGAAGTGATTGACAAAATCGTCGGAACCGTTGGTGGAGAACTGATCTTGCTCTCGGACGTAGAGGAGCAATTCTCCCTGCTGCAACAACAACAGGGAGGTGGGATTGAGGACGAGTACCGCTGCATTATTCTGGAAAACTTGCTGGCGCAAAAACTGCTGCTCAACCAGGCCAAGCTCGACAGTATCGAGGTCAGTGAGGAGGAGGTTGAACAGCAGCTCAACGCGCGGATCGAAAATATCCTGGGCTACATGAACGGAAATATGGCTCAGTTTGAGGCCTATTACGGCCGTTCGATCAACGAAGTCAAGGAAGACTTCCGCGAGGACCTGCGCGACCAACTACTCGTCCAGCGGATGCGCTCCGACGTCATTGCCAGTGCCACCGTGACGCCCTCCGAAGTCAAGGCTTTCTTCGCTCGGATTCCAACAGACAGTTTGCCCTATTTCAATTCGGAGGTAGAAATTGGCGAAATCGTTTACGCTCCTCAGGTCAATGCGGGAGAAAAGGCGAAGGCTCGAAAAAAGTTGACCGACCTGCGCAAGCGCATCATTGAGGAGGAGGCTGATTTCGCCGACCTAGCGAAAATCTTTTCGGACGATCCGGGGTCGGCGCGCATTGGGGGCGACCTGGGCATGCAGCGGCGGGGCACCTTCGTCCCCGAGGTTGAAGCGGCGGCTTACCAGTTGTCGAAGGGAGAAATCTCGGAGGTGATCGAAACGGAATTTGGTTTCCACATCCTGGAGCTCATCGAGCGGCGGGGAAACAACATCCACGTTCGCCACATCCTCATCAAACCCGAAATCACCAGTAGCGATCGCGAATTGGCCCGGGCCCACCTCGATAGTATCCGCATGCTGGTCAACAACGACTCGCTCAATTTTTCCCTGGCCGTCAAACGCTTTTCCGACGAAGACCAACAGAGCTACAACACCGACGGCCTGATGATGCACCCCAAAACGGGCAATACCTTTTACGAGATCGGTGACCTGGATCCCGAAATCTACTTTACCATC
>CALCCH010000530.1 GCA_937899855.1 uncultured Saprospirales bacterium
CCCTTCTGCTTTCTCCCGCTCCCTTTTCCAACTCCATTCTCGCTTTTATCTACCGTTTCGGCAACGCGCGCGAAATTTATACCGTACCTTTACCTGTCTAAGTAAAATGTGGCAGTCCAATGCAAGACAAATCCAAACTTGCCGGCCAACTCGAATTGGTCTGGTGGCTATTCACCGCCATCCTCGCCGCCGGCATCGTCTATCCCATTCTGAATCGAATCGATAGCTATCCTTTTTTGCTGACAAATGTGATGCATGTCATTATTTTTGTTACATTTACACGCTACATCTTTTTGTTGCAATACACCTTCCTGGCCTACCGAACCTATTGGAAGTCCGGATTGATCGTACTGTGTATTCCCCTGTTTTTTTACCAGATTAGCGATATGAATACCTTCCAAGCGTACATGGGAGAAGAAGGCCTCGAAACCTTTATGCCCAACCTGGACTATCCCGAACAAGAATCACTCGGTAAATACATCCGTAACGAAATGGTACTTTTTGGAACCGGCAGTACCATCACCATCGTACTCCTGCCTTTTCGACTGATTCTCTCGATCTGGCGAGGACTCAACCGGGGCACCGTCTGATTCCCTTTTCTATCCACCGACCAAATCCATCCGCTATGTCGCAAGTCAAAGAGTTCAATGAATACCGCGCCGCCATGAACGAGAAAATCCTCGGCGCGGACAACAACGTCCTCAAACGTTTTTTCAATCTCGATACCAACGCTTACCAAGATGGCGCCCTGCCCACCAAAACCAAGGAACTCCTTGGACTGATAGCTTCCATGGTGCTGCGCTGCGACGATTGTATCCGCTATCACCTCGGTACCTGCCACGAGCTGGGCGTTACCGAGGCCGAACTCTACGAAGTATTCGCCATCGCCAATCTCGTGGGAGGCTCCATCTGCATTCCCCACACCCGCCGCGCCGTCGAATACTGGGATGCCCTCCGCGCCGAAGCCCCAACCTCCTAATCCCTCAAACGTGCTACCATGAAATCCTACCTCCAGTCCCTCAACCCCGTCCAGCGTGATGCCGTTACCCACACCGAAGGTCCCGTCCTCGTTATCGCCGGCCCCGGATCGGGCAAAACCCGGGTGCTCACCTTCCGTATCGCCCACCTGATCGAGGAAGGTACGCCCCCCTGGCAAATCCTGGCCCTTACCTTCACCAACAAGGCCGCCCGCGAAATGAAGGAACGGATTGCCAAAGTGGTCGGCGACAAGGCCAACCAAGTCTGGGCCGGTACTTTTCACTCCATTTTCGCCCGTATCCTTCGCGTCGAAGCGGACAAGCTCGGCTACCCCTCCAATTTTACGATCTACGATACCGACGACTCCAAAAGTGTGATCGGCACCATCATCAAGGAGATGAACCTCAACAAGGAAAACTACCAGGTCAACGGTGTCCTCAGCCGCATTTCCTCCGCCAAAAGCAACGTGATTACCCCCAAAGCCTACCGCGAGAATACCGAGCTGATGCAACAGGACCGCCTGTCCAAACGCCCCTACCTGCACACGATCTACGAAAAATACGCCAACCGTTGTCGCAAAGCGGGAGCCATGGATTTTGACGACCTCCTGTTCCAACTCTTCCGACTGCTCCACCAAAACCCGGATCAAGTCCTCCAGAAATACCAAAACCGCTTCCGCTACCTGATGGTCGACGAGTTCCAAGATACCAACTACCTCCAGTACGCCATCATCCGCAAGCTGGTCGATTACCGCGACGAAAACGGCGAATCGGACCTCAGTCGCTCGCGCAACATCTGCGTGGTGGGCGACGATGCGCAAAGTATCTACGCCTTCCGTGGGGCTACCATCGAGAATATCCTCGATTTTGAAAAAGACTTTAAGCGCTTCAATATTGGAACCTATAAGCTGGAACAAAACTACCGCTCGACCGATCACATCGTCCAGGCTGCCAATGAGGTCATCATGCACAACCGCCGTCAGATTCCCAAAAAGATCTGGTCGGACAAGGGTACTGGCCAACGCATTCGCGTCGTACAATCGGTGAGCGATAACGAAGAGGGTAAACGCGTAGCCGATACCATCGTGGAGCAGAAAAATCGCTACCACCTCAAAAACAGCGAAATTGCCATCCTCTACCGCACCAATTCTCAGTCGCGGGTATTCGAAGAATACCTCCGGCGCTACAATATCCTCTACAAGGTCTACGGCGGTCTTTCCTTCTACCAACGCAAAGAAGTCAAAGACCTGATCGCCTACCTTCGCCTGGTGGTCAATCCGCGCGATGAAGAGGCCCTCCGCCGCTCGATCAATTACCCCCGTCGGGGCATCGGCAACGCCAGCATCGATAAGATTGGCGCCCTGGCCGAAGCCCAAAACATCACCCTTTGGGAAGCTTTGCCCCAGGTACAGGTCTCGACCCGGGCCCGAAATTCCATCGCCAAGTTCCATAAGATGATTACGGTCTTTGCCAAAAAGGCTACCACGCTCAATGCCTACGAGTTGGCCGCCATGATTGCCAAACAAAGTGGCCTGATCGATCTACTCAAGGCCGATAATACGGTGGAAGGCATGGGGCGGATGGAAAACGTCAATAGCCTCCTCGACGGTATCAAAGAATTTGTGGAGAACGATGAAGTGGGACCCGATGGCGCCCTGCCCGATAAGAGCTTGGCCAGTTACCTCCAGAATATCGCCCTGCTCACTTCGCTCGACAACGAGGAAGAAAACGGGGAGTACGTCACGCTCATGTCCGTCCACTCGGCCAAGGGCTTGGAGTTCAAATCGGTCTTTGTGGTGGGGTTGGAGGACAAACTATTTCCCTCCTTTATGTCGATGGACAGCCCCGAGCAGCTCGACGAGGAGCGACGGCTTTTCTACGTCGCCATCACCCGGGCCGAGCAATTGTTGACCCTCACTTTTGCCAAAAGCCGCTACCAGTTTGGGCAAATGCGTTACAACGATCCCAGCCGTTTCTTGCTTGAAATCTCGGTGGACCATCTCGATACCTCGAGTCCCGTACTGGGCCGGGGGGCCAACCGGACCTCGACCCGAGTGGGAGCCCGGCCCGTGAGTTCGGGCGTACGGGGCAACTTCCGCAGTCCGCGCTCGACCGCTCCGAGGCGTGGCGTCGACCCCGCTAATTTCAAACCCAACCCCAGCTCGGACATCCAAACCGGGATGAAGGTGCTCCACCTCAAATTCGGGCGGGGTAAGGTCATTAGTATCGACGGAACTAAAGACAACCGGGTGGCCACCATCTTTTTTGAGGGCATCGACGATCCCCAACGTCGGATCATGCTCAAATACGCCAAGCTGCAGATTTTGCCCAACTAAACCGTACCCCATGGATCTCCGCCAACGAACGCAGTTGCTGAAAAGCACGGCTCGGGAACTCGGATTCGAGTTTGTGGGGATTGCCAAGGCGGAGCGAATGAATGAGGAGGCGCGGCGTCTGGAAGCCTGGCTGAAAAATGGGATGCACGGGCGGATGGGCTACATGGAAAATCACTTTGACAAACGCATCGATCCCACAGAACTGGTACCAGGGGCCAAATCGGTCGTCAGTCTGATGTACAATCACTTCCCCGCTGAAACCCAGCGCGATCCCGAAGCCCCGAAGATCTCGCGCTATGCCTACGGGGAGGATTATCACTTTGTACTCAAACGCAAGCTCAAAACCTTACTACAAACCCTCCGCGAGCAAGTCGGTGCGGTAGAGGGACGCTGCTTCGTCGATTCCGCTCCGGTACTCGAACGCGATTGGGCGCGTCGGGCGGGCAATGGTTGGGTGGGGAAAAATACCCTCTTGATTCATCCCCGACGGGGATCTTACTTTTTCTTGGCGGAGCTCATCATCGACTTGGAATTGGAATACGACGGTCCGATCAAGGACTACTGCGGAACCTGTCGACGCTGTATCGACGCTTGCCCGACCGAGGCCATTGCCGAGGAGGGTTATTGGGTAGATGGTAGTAAGTGTATTTCTTACTTCACGATCGAACTCAAGGAGGCCATTCCCGAAGAGTGGCGGGGGCAGTTTGAAAACTGGGCCTTTGGCTGCGATATCTGTCAGGAAGTTTGTCCCTGGAATCGCTTTTCAGAACCCCATCGGGAGCCCGCTTTTGAGCCTCATCCCGAACTGTTGGAGATGAGTAGAAACGATTGGGAAGAAATTACGGAAGAGGTGTTTAAAGAATTGTTCCGCCGCTCGGCGGTCAAACGAACCAAGTATCGGGGGCTCAAGCGCAACATCGATTTTCTCAAAACCGACGGCGAGGGTCCCGAATAAGAAGCGGGAGGTGGGCTTAAACCGGGTGGCTGTTGTAACTGGGCAGGACGTTGATGTCGGCCCAGAAATTGGCGATGGCGCTTACGGCCTCCTCAAATTTCATCGCGTCTACGGGCTTGGGAACGTAGGCATTGACGCCGTGCTCGTAGCAGGCCAATACGTCAGCCTCGTTGGTAGAGTTGGTGAAGATCATCGTGGGGAGCTTGCGCAGTTCCTCGTCGAGATAAAATCGCTTGAGGATGTCCAGTCCCGAGACTTGAGGGAGGTCCAACTCCATCATGATGAGGGCAATGTTGTCCAGCGATTCGGAGTGGAGCAGTTGGAGCAACTCCTGCCCGTGATGAACACGGACGACTTCGACGGGTAAATTGAGCTTTTTGAACGCGTGTTGGGTCAGGCTAGCATCGCCCTCGTTGTGCTCGGCAAGTATAATTTTCCTTGGTTTTGCCATACCGTATTTTGTTGATTGCTCTTGGCTTTAACGAGAAATTAGAGAAAAGTTCGCTTTTCCAAAAGTGTTTATCCAAATATCAGGCCGTAAAATGATTACTAGGATCAAAGTGCCTCGATATTGCTATCTTTAACGATGTACAGCGGTCGATTTCGTATATTTTGATTCATTCGACTCAAATATTCTCCAATAATGCCGATGGCAATCATCTGGATTCCACCGATAAAAAGGACGCTGATCATCAGGGAGGTCCAGCCCGGCTCGTAATCCTCCCAAACGAAGCGCGAGACCAGGGCGTAGATCATGACCAGGAAGGCGACGAAGGAGACCAAAAACCCAAAGTAGGTGACGATTTTGAGGGGCAAATCCGAAAATCCGGTGATGCCATCGAGTGCAAAATTCAGCATCTTGCGGTAGGTATAGCCCGTCTCGCCGCCGTGCCGCTCCTGGCGCTCGTATTCGAGAAAGGTCTGGTTGAAGCCGACCCAGGAAATCTGTCCCCGCAGGAACTTACTTTTCTCCGGCATCTGCTTGAGAATGTCCACTACCTTGCGGTCGATGATGCGAAAATCTCCGGTATCAACGGGGATCGAGATGGAGGTGATGTTGGATAGGATGCGGTAAAAGGCGCCAGCCGTCCAGAGCTTGAGCCAGCTTTCTCCCCGGCGGTTTTTGCGCTTGGCGTACACCACCTCGTAGCCTTCCTTCATCTTCTGGTACATCTCGATGATCAACTCCGGGGGGTCCTGCAAATCCGCGTCGATGATCACGATGGCCTGGCCCCCACAGCGGTCTAGCCCCGCCGTCACCGCAATTTGGTGCCCAAAATTCCGGCTAAAATCGATGTACTTCACCCGCTCGTCGCGCCCGGCCAAATCCTTGATGAGCGCGATGGTGCGGTCCCGACTGCCATCATTGACGAATACCAACTCGTAGCTCACCGACAGTTGCTGCATCACCTCACTCAGCCGTTGGTACAGCTTATCGACGTTCGCTTCCTCATTGTAGGTCGGTATCACCACGGAAATATCCATAAGGGTGGCTTTTGTTCATTCGTCCAAAGATAGGGGATTTGCGTGGAATTGCTTTACAATAATCAGAGCAACAAGCTATATTTGTTGCCAACCGTCAATGCCGATGAAAAATCTATTTCTTGCCCTCTTCTGTTGGTCCTTCCTCTGGATCGGCTGCTCTTCCAACGAAACCCCGGAAAAGGTGTCGCCACCGGCCCCTACGGCGGCTACCGATACGCCTCCCGCCGCTTCGGATGATCGACAGCACATCCTCTTTTTTGGCAATAGCCTCACCGCCGCCTACGGCATCGATCCCGATTCGGGCTTCGTCAGCCGGATCCAGCAACGCCTTGACTCCCTAGGGTGGCCCTACCAAACCATCAATTCGGGCAACAGCTGCGAAACCACCGCCGGAGGCAACAGCCTCATCGAGTGGGTGCTGAGTCAGCAAGATTTTGACGTTTTTATCCTCGAACTCGGGGGCAACGATGGGCTGCGGGGCATCGCTCCCACCGACAGCTACCGCAACCTCAAGTCGATCATCGATAAGGTGCTGGCCGCTGATTCTACCATCCAAATCGTCCTGGCCGGGATGGAGGCGCCCCCCAATTTGGGTAGTGATTTTACGACCGCCTTCCGCAAAAACTACCGACAATTGGCGGCGGAGTACGAGCTGCCGCTGATTCCCTTCCTGCTGGAGGGCGTCGGGGGGATTCCCCGCCTCAACCTCCCCGATGGCATCCACCCCACGCCCCAAGGACACCGCATCGTAGCGGATAATATTTGGGCCGTGCTGCGCCCCCTATTGGCCGAAACCGCAACGCGATGAAAATCAATAGCCGTTACGTGGCGCTGGTGCTGGGCGTACTGTTCGTCGCCGGCATCGTTTACTACTTTAGCACCATCGTGGCCTACGTCATGGTGGCCTGGGTCCTGTCGATGATTGGCCAGCCCCTGATGCAATTTTTCCAAAAGCGGATTCGGATTGGTCGCTACCAAGCCGGCCCCACCCTGGCCGCCACCCTCACCATCGCGACCTATTTCCTCCTCTCGGCCTTCCTCATCTGGACCTTTGTACCCCTCATCATCGAGCAGGCCAGCTTCCTGGCGGGGGTCGATTACAGCGCCATCAACCAAGCCCTCCGCGATCCCCTCGACCAACTCACCGTAGGCATGCGCCGCATCGGATTGCTGGCCGAAAACGAGAGTGCCTCCGACCAATTCCTAGCTGCCACCGCCAACTGGGTACAGCCCTCCACCCTGGGAAATTTCTTTGGCTCCTTGATCGGGGTGGCGGGCAGTTTGCTCTTCGCCCTTTTTTCAATCGTCTTTATCGCCTTTTTCTTCCTCAAGGAGCAGGGCCTATTCGACCGCTTTCTCATGGCCATTACCCCTTCCCGATACGAACTGGAAGTCAAACGGGGGATCGAAAGCATCAGTCGGCTACTGAGTCGCTACTTTGGCGGCATCGTCCTCCAAATTTCCATCATCACCCTTTTTGTCTGGGTTGCCCTATCCATCTTGGGCATCAAAAACGCACTCCTGATCGGTTTCTTTGCGGGCCTGATCAACGTCATTCCCTATCTTGGTCCTTTTCTGGGGGCCCTCTTTGGTGCTTTTATCACCATTTCCTCCAACCTCGATTTGGACTTTTACACCCAGATGCTGCCCCTGCTACTTCGCGTCGCTGCGGTTTTTGCCATCCTCCAAATGCTCGACAACCTCATCCTCCAACCCTACATTTTTTCCAATAGCGTACTGGCCCATCCCCTCGAAATTTTTATCGTCATCTCGATGGGGGCACAGATCAACGGCACCGTTGGAATGGTTCTGGCCATCCCCGTTTACACGGTCCTGCGGGTCATCGCCCGCGTGTTCCTCAGCGAGTTTAAAATCGTCAAAAAACTAACCGGGCGCATCGAAAAGGTTTAGAAGCCCCTTCAAAATACCCTCCGCTCTCTACGGTGGGGTCAATTTCCCGACGACCACCCGATGTGGCGATTGAGGTAAACCGGCCGACAGGGTGGGCAAAGCCCTTCGGTAACCGTCTTGCCGGGTTTGAATTCGGAAGAGAAAAATTGCAGGAGGTTGAGCCCATCCCGGGCCGGATTGATGACCCGGGCCATCATGGGCCGCAGGGGGGCGCCCCCCGCGGGATCGAGAATATTGGGGTAGCGAACCTCGACGACGTAGGTGTAGTTGTTGCCGTAGGGTAGGCCAAAGTGAAGCCGTAAAGGGTCCTGCGTTCCGTGCCCTTTGCCCCCGTTGATGCCCTGGTACAAACTCAGAATATTGCCCCGGCAGTCCTTGAGAAAAACGCTGGCCCCGATGGCGTAGCGGCTGACGTGCCCCGATTGCATCACACTATCGCGACTTTCAAAAACGTCGACCTGTACGTAGTTTTTATCCGTTGCGGCGGTGCTGGAGGTATAAAGATTGTTGACCCAGAGTCGGTTGTTGCCATTGTGTTTGTTTTCGTAAATGTCGATGTCGCCGTCGCCATCAAAATCAACCATTACCACCCCTTCTCCATTGCCCGAGTTGGCGGAATAAGCATCAAATTCACTACTGAGCTCCATCCGAAAGGCCGTACCCCGGCCGGGCCCGCTGCTGTTGTTGAGGTCGTTGAGGTAGAGGTAGCTTTTGGACCCTCCGGTAAAGATCAGGTCGATGTCGCCATCGTTGTCGACATCGCCTCCGGCTACGCCATCGATATCGGTCCGCGATTCGATACCGAGGCTCCCGTCCATTCGCGTCCAGGTGCCCGCTCCGTCAAAACGCCAGAGGTAGTTGCCATCGTTGTCGGTCCAGACGCCGTCGTAATCGCCGTCGTTGTCCAGGTCGTAGAGGGCCACGGCTCCCTTGTTCCCATTGGTGGCCTGGCCAATTTCGACGGGATTGGCAAAGCTGCCGCCCTGATTCATGTAAATATCGCTTTCGTCGCGTTTGCGGATAAAGATGTCGACCCAGCCATCGTCGTCGATATCGGCCGCGGCACCGTAGTCGCCGTCGGTAGCGGATTGGGGGAGGCCCAGGATGCTGCTGTTGCCCGGGGTGATGTGGCTAAAGAGGGCCGCGGGGGCGGGGTCGACGATGGTACCAGTGAGGTGATCGATAAAATTGTTGCGGAGCAGGTCAATACCGTGGTTGTGGTTGTCGATGTAAATGTCCAGGTCGCCATCGCCGTCGAGGTCGAAATAGCCCAGGGCTTCGGTATTGAGCCCGCCGGTGAGCTGGACGTCGTCGGAGCTGCTGCTGCCCACGTAAATGGGAATGGTGCCTCCCCGGCCGTCGCCAAAAATCCCGGTGAGGGAATCCTGCAGGTAGATTTCCATCTTTTGGCTGCCGCTGCCCCCCTGGTTGCGCATAAAGTCGATCTTGCCGTCGTTGTTCATATCGCCCCAGATGGCGACGCGTTGCCGTCGGTTGACGGAGAGGCGGGGGGCCAGGCTGGCGGTGACGTTGGTAAAGGTGCCGCCGTCGTTGCGGTAGAGGATGGATTTGAGGGAGTTGCTATTGGTGTTGACGAGGAGGTCGAGGTCGCCATCGGCGTCAAAGTCGGCCCAGCTGAGGCCGCCTTCCTTGCTGCCGGCGGTGGCGATGCCGTAGGTACTGGCCGCTTCGGTAAAACTGCCCTGGGCCTGGCCCAGGGTACCGTTGAGGAATAGGTAGAGCACGACCATTAGCTGGAGCTTGGGGGAGATATGGGTTTTCATTATCGAGCGTTTATATTGCCAGCGGACGCTCCCACGAAAGAGCATACGATGGCCTAATCGGTTTACGATTCGCTTGGCCAGTAAGATCAGGTCATGTGGTGTGGAACAGAAAATTTTACTCCGTCACAAGAAATAAGTTGCGTTGCTTGATCGCTAAAAGAGTGGGCCCACGCTGTTTTGTGACGGTAACAAAGGACACTCGATGGGAGGGGAGGTATGGAAAGTAGTGATGGGGGGAGAACGCCGGTTTGGGGCGGTCGAGAAAGTTAAGCGTCTAAGTCGATCGGACTCCGGGATAGGGGCCTTTGCTTTTTGGCGGCATCTTTTAAATAAACCAGACTCATGGTACCCTATGAAAAAATATACTTTACTCTTTTACCTACTACTCGTTGGCCAACTGTCGGCCCAACCCCTTTCCCCAGAGATTATGGTTTTTGAGGAGGAGATTGAGGCGCTACAATCTTATTTCCACATCCCCGGACTGGCCATTCTCGTCGATGATGGCCACGGGGCAAATTACGAAAGGTATTTTGGTTGGGCCGATGTCGAGCGTGACCAGCGGCTTGGCCCCGACTTTGTTTTTCCCATTGCTTAGTTGACCAAAATATTATCCGCCATCCTCATCCACCAACTCCACGATGCTGGACAACTCTCCCTCCGCGATCCTGTCCGCCAGCTCCTCCCCAACTGTGGTTTGCCTGAGGAGGTACGGATCGAGCACCTCCTGTCGCACACTTCCCAGGGCCAGCCCGGCGAGCAATTTTACTACAGCTTTCGCTTTGCCCTGCTTACCCCCATCATCGAGGCGGCTTCGGGGAAGGACTTTGCGACCCTGGTTCGGGAGCGCATCACCGAGCCCCTGCGCATGCAACGAACCACGCTACTGCCCGAAGCCTCGCAAGCCGCCGACCTGGACGTGACCCTCGCCCAGCCCTACGCCCTGGCCGAGGGCAGTACGGAGGTCGTCCGCGGGCCCCTGGAATACGGCTACTCTGCCTCAGCCGGGGTGCTCTCCACCGCCCGGGATTTGAGCCTACTGGCCCGGTCCCTACACTACGGAGGGTTGCTGTCCGGGGAGTCCTACCAACGGCTGGTGGAGCCCTACCGCCCGGGACTGCCCTACGGCTTGGGGATTTTTAGCCAGCGCGTCCGTTCCCTGGAGGTGTACTGGGGCTACGGTCAGTACGATGCCTATTCCAGCCTCTACCTCCACGTCCCACAGAAAAATCTGACCTTCGTACTATTGGCCAACAACAACTTGCTGAGCGATCCGGCGCGTCTGATCAACGGCGATGTGACCAGTTCGCTCTTCGCCCTGGCCTTTTTCAAGTACCTGGTTTTTAGCCCATCTCAGCCCCCCCACCTGCCCCGCGAGCAACTGCTTGCCCAGGCGATGGCCAGTGGCTATATGGCCCGCTACCAAGCTTCCGAATGGCAAAAGAGCGTTGATCTACTCGACGAATTGCTGGAGAAATACCCCGACTATTGGGACTACGGTAACCTAAATTTGTTGCACCTGTTTTCCTTCCTCAAATCCGCGGCTGCTCATCTCGATCTCGGACCCTTTGATCGCTTTGATGCCCAACTGGAAAAACTGGCCCAACAACTTCTGACCAAGGACCCCGACAATCCCTATGTTCACTACTACCTGGGCAGCTATGCTGTCCAAAAGGGCGATTCGCTCGGAGCACAGCAATACTTCAAACACCTCCTCGATCTGCCCAATTTTACCGAGCACTGGTATACGCGGGAGGCGAAGGCCTGGCTGGATCAACACTGAGAAAGTAACTGGGCTGGGGAACTTCTATCCCGTTCTCAACAAATCTACGCGATCGAAATCACCCGGCAGTGGAATCTGTCGCGCTTTGGTCGCACCTTCGTGGTTGCCGGTGCGGTGGACTGGGACTTTATTGAGGCCTATCCCATGCAAAAGGTAGGCCTCGACCATCACTTGGAATTGTGGATTCCCGTGGAGGATTTGCCCGTTTTCAATCAACACCTTCGGGGGCCGATCAAGGTAACCAAGCGTTATTCCCAAGACCGAGAGGTGGTACCGGACCAGGAGATGGTCGATTACCTGATGCGCTACGCCGATACGCACCTGACGGAACCGACTGGCACTAAACCCAGCTGCCGCCCGGTGTGAATGTCTCACACTGGGCTCGAATATTTAACCAAAAAATATTATGTTATGGCCATGAAAAACCTTAGCTGCGCTTTCCTCCTCTTCCTATTCAGCCTGGCCGCCACGGCGCAGGACAGCCTGAGCTATCGCGAACTACTCGACCTGTCGTACCGCAGTGCGGAGGCGACGACGTTCGATTGCCTACAGCGTCTCCATTTGTTGGTACCACAGTTGCCGGAGTCCAGCGAATGCCCGCCGCTCCTGGTTTGGATCGGGGGTGGGGCCTGGTCCTTTACGGACCGCAATCAGGAGCTGAATTTGGCCCGACAGTTTGCCCGGCAGGGGATTGCCGTTGCGGTGGTGGGGCACCGTCTGAGCAGGGGCCGCTTTTCGGATAAGCAGCACGCTGGTGGGGTCCAGCATCCGGCCCACATTCAGGACGTGGCGGCGGCCTTTAGGTGGCTCTACGATCGCGCCGGGGACTACGGCTACGATCGCCAAAATATCTTTGTGGGCGGTTATTCTTCGGGCGCTCACCTCACGGCTTTGCTTGGGCTTGACCCCCAGTACCTGGCCGCCGAGGGCCTGGAGCTGTCCGTCATCCGGGGGCTTCTGCCCGTTTCGGGGACTTACGACATCGTCGACTACCACCGGGTATTTGCCGAGCACGAGCGGCCGGCGAGCCGCGAGATGGCCACTACCCACGTCAAGGACGTCTTTGGCAGCGACGAAAGCCTTTTTCCCGCGGCCTCGCCCGTGACCTACCTCGACAATCTGAGGGCGCCCCTGCTCCTCATCTCCGACCGTGGCGTGTACAAATACACGCGTTTGTTGGAGGACCGTTTGCGCGAAACCGAATTTCAAAACTACCAGGTGCTCAAAGTGGTCGACCACAACCACGGTGGCTTGTGGCGTGACCTATCCCAGTCGAAAGAGAGCGTGGCTCGTTCGGCTATGTTGAGCTTTATCCGTCGACACCGGCTGGTGGAGGGGTAAACCTTAGCGATTGTCTTGCTTGGCAAACACCTTGCGGAGCAAGTCGCTCGTACGGTTGCTGACGTTGTTGCGGATGGCCAATTCCTCCTTGGTCACCATGCTAAACAGGCCGCTGAGGGCTTTGGTGGTGACGTAATCGTCGAGATTGGGATTGACCTTTTCGACGAGGGGAATCTTGTTGTAGGCGGTGACGGCTTTGTTCCAGTACTCGGTGGCCTTGACGCGGTCCAGGGAGGTTTTGACCTTGGGGCGGAAGGCACCTTGTAGGTTGGTGTAGGTCTTGCGGTGCAGGTACTGGGTGGCGGCATCCTGCTGGCCCATGAGGATGGCGGTGGCGTCCTGAAAGGTCATTTCCTTGATGGCGCTGACGAAGATGGGTTTGGCCGAGGTGGCGGCGTCTTCTGCGGCGCGGTTGAGCAATTCGATCATTTTATTTTCCACCTGGGCAAAACCGGGGATCTTTTGGAGGGTATTGGTCACTTTTTGGACTTCTTCGGGGAGGAGAATTTTGTAGGCGCTCTTGAAGTAGCCATCGGTTTGGGAGAGGCGATCGGCGCCTTTACTGATGCCGATGTTGAGGGCTTCTTTGAGGCCGTTGCCGATTTCTAGGCTGGTGAGTTCGCCTTCCCCATTGAGGACGCTACCCGTAATGTTTTGCAGCTCGGTACAGGCCGTGAGTTGGACGGCGAGGAGCAGGATTCCAATTTTTCGTAACATGGCTGATGATTTTGATGGTTTAGACGATCCGTGTTTGGAATAGGTAACGGAAAAAGACGTTCGTTGGCCGTTAGCGAAATCTTAAAAGATCACTAGCCGGCGAATTCCCGCAGACAATTATCGCACAGACAGCCTTTGTAGCGTCGCCGCAGCTCCATCAGGGTTTGGGGCAAGATGGGGATGTCGGGATTCATACAGCTGTCGTCGCGGTAGCAGATAAAGCCCCGTCCGCAACGGGGGCAGGAGGTGACAAAATTATCTTCCAGTTCTACTGAGGCCCCCTGTACCCGGCTCCCGGGAAAGGGATTGGCTTTGCGAATCTTTACCGGTTCTTGCTGGAGGCTGTTGTACTGGTGTTTGAGGCCAGCGATGATCCTTTGGGCGAGGGTCTCGAGAAGTTGGGTATTCACCTGCATGACCTTTTTACAAATCAGGTAAACGGTCTCGTAGTTGATGGTATCGGCCAGCTCATCCGAGGTGCTGGCTGCGTCGAAGGCGGTTTGGAGGTAGATGTCTACCGTGAACTCGTTGCCCACCAGTTGTTCTTCTTTGTAGACTCCGTGATAGGCGTAAAACTGCATCCCTTCTAAAGCGATTAGACCCATGCCAAGTTTGTGGTATTGTTAAAAACTGCAGCAAAAATACGCAAATTGCCGTATAATTGGCAGCCCCTCGCTCGTGTGAAGTGCTAATTGGGGGAGAGCTGGCAAGATTGCCCCTAAATACGTACTTTTGTGCAGGACCCTGGCTCGACTGGGGGTAGAACCAAAAGTCAACCAAATTATCCCGCGGCGCAGGTGCGCTGGACATCGGGATCAAAAGCAAATTAATTATGCAAAATAACGGAAAAGAAGTAGCAGTAATGCCCGATCATCAGGCCAATGGGGTCAAAAGTGCTCGCGAAGATCGCTTTCAGGGCCACGATTATTACAATATTGACGCCCTACTGAGCGACGACCACCTGCTGGCGCGCGATGCGGTCCGCAACTGGGTCAAGCAGGAGGTGAGTCCGATCATCGAGGATTATTCCAACCGGGCCGAATGCCCCTACCACCTGTTCAAAGGGCTGGCCGAGATTGGCGCCTTTGGGCCGAGCTTGCCGGAGGAGTACGGTGGCGGGGGTATGGATGAGATTGCCTACGGCATCATCATGCAGGAATTGGAGCGCGGATACTCTGGCGTTCGTTCGATGGCTTCGGTACAGGGTTCGCTGGTCATGTACCCCATTTACCGCTTTGGATCGGAAGAGCAACGGCGCAAATACTTGCCCAAGCTGGCCAGCGGGGAAATGATCGGTTGTTTTGGGCTGACCGAACCCGACCATGGCTCCAACCCCAATGGAATGATTACCAACATCAAGGAGGATGGGGACCACTACATCCTCAACGGCGCCAAGATGTGGATCACCAATTCTCCGGTGGCCGATGTGGCGGTGGTCTGGGCCAAGGATGAGGAAGGAATCGTACGCGGGGTGATCGTCGAGAAGGACATGCCCGGTTTTTCGGCACCCGAAATTCACGGCAAGTGGTCGCTACGCGCCTCGATTACGGGAGAATTGGTATTCGAAGACGTCCGCGTTCCCAAGGCGAATATATTGCCCAAGGTCAAAGGCCTGAAGGGGCCCCTGAGTTGCCTCTCCAAAGCGCGTTACGGCATTGCCTGGGGCGCCATCGGAGCGGCGATGGACTGCTACGATTCGGCCCTGCGCTATTCGCAGGAGCGGATCCAGTTTGGCAAACCCATCGGCCAGTTCCAACTCACGCAAAAGAAACTCGCCGAAATGATCACCGAAATCACCAAGGCACAACTGCTGGCTTGGCGTTTGGGGACCCTGGCCAACGAAGGCAAAGCCACCCCCGCACAGATTTCGATGGCCAAGCGGAACAATGTACACATGGCGCTCGAAATCGCCCGGGAGTCGCGTCAGATTCACGGGGGAATGGGCAGCACCAACGAGTATCCCGTGATGCGCCACATGATGAACCTCGAAACGGTGCTGACCTACGAAGGTACCCACGATGTACACCTCCTGATCACGGGCTTGGACATCACCGGTCTCAACGCGTTTAGCTAGGAAGAGACTGGGACGTTGCTCCGCCCCGTGTCATCCTGCGGGTCCACGACTGACCCGTCGGCGGAGATGGAAGGTTTAAGGTTTTCGTTAATGAAATCTTAAACCTTTCTTTTTTCCCATCTTTTGGTTACTTTTCACGGGTACCCCAAAAGAACTTTACCCGTACAATCGTTACACTTTTGTGGAGGAGAGGCTCCCGATAGGAGCAAATGTGGGCTGTTGATCTAAAAAATTGGGTAAACTTTCGTTTTTGATCAACGTTTGTTTATTCAAAGACTAAACCCTAACGACACTATGCAACTTCAGCGGATAATAAGCATCGGGGTACTCGTCGTACTCGCCGGTTTTTTTACGGATCTGAACGGACAAACGGAGGATCCCATCCCGCTGCGCAATGCTTCCTTTGAGGATTTTGCGCGGGCGGGGAGCAACACCAGCCGCCCCCCACGGGGCTGGTACGATTGTGGCAAACCCGGCGAAACGGCTCCCGATATACACGGAGAAAATACCAATTTCTTCAAGGTCAATTTAAAGGCCTCCAACGGCAGTACCTTTTTGGGAATGGTGGCCCGGGACAACGAAACCTGGGAAGGCATTTGCCAGCGCCTACCCCGCGCCCTCGAAGCCGGACGGGCCTATACCTTCGGCATCGACCTGGCCCGGGCGGCAACCTACATCAGCCCCGGCCGTACCACGGGTATCGAGACCAATTACGTCAAACCCCTCAAGCTGCGAATCTGGGGGGGCAATGGCTACTGCCAAAAAGCCGAAATGCTGGCCGAGTCGGCCCTGATTACCCACTCCGAATGGCGGCAGTACCAGTTTCGCTTCGAACCCAAGAAGACCCACAATTACTTTTTACTCGAAGTGTTCTGGCAAACGCCGGCGCTCACACCGAGTAATGGCAATATCCTAATCGACAACGCGACCCCCATCTACGTCGTTCCCGCGGACGAACCCACCCCGCCCCTGCCTACCAACGAGCCTCCCATCGTCAAGATCATCAATCCCAAAAAGAGTGGCTTGAAGTCCGAGGACAATACCTTTACCGTCCGCGCGACCCTCAACAACGTGAAGGAAAAAAAGGACGTTCGCTTTACGGTCAACGGCGAGAGTAAGAATTTTATCTACAATGCCTCCGTCGGATCACTGCGGGCGTCGATCGTACTGCGGCAGGGGGACAATAAGATCGTCGTCCGCGGGGTCAACGGCAGCGGTCAGGGACAGGATGAGGCCATGGTGGTCTACTATCCCAAGGTCGAGGAGCCAGCGGCGCCACCAATCGTTGCCGAACCCACCCCTCCCAAACCCCGGACCGATTTCGTCCTCACCCCCGAGCTAAACAGTCGCTTACCAACGGGACGTAAGATTCGCCTGGAAAAACTGTATTTCCAAGCCGATTCCTCCCGGATCAACGAAGAAGCCTTTCCCATTCTCGACGAGTTTGCGGATTACCTCAAACAGTACCCCGATATCAAAGTGGAGATTGGTGGACACACCAACAACCGCTGTGACGAGGTCGTCTGTAACCGCCTGTCGAATGCGCGCGCCAAAGCCGTTGCCGATTACCTCGTCCAAAAGGGCATTGCCCGCGCCCGTCTCCAACACAAAGGCTACGGAAAGGAAAACCCGATTGCCGACAACAATTCCTATTACGGCAGGCGAAAAAATCAGCGGGTGGAAATCAAAATATTATGACGGATTGAACGGGGGTACCAACATACTAAAAGCACAAAAACGCGTTGCTACCTTCCGAGTAGCCAACACGGTCGATCTGGCGGCGCGTCTGCTTGCTTGGGCGAAATCGGAGGAGCGGATCTGCTTGCTCGACTCCAATACCAGCAAGGTCAAACACCGCTACACTTCTCACGACTTGATTTTTGCGGCGGGGGCACAAAGCGAGTTGTCCTGCGCCAGGAACGGTCGCGGTAGTTTCGAACGGCTCCGCGACTACCAGCAAGCGGGTCGGGACTGGATCTTTGGCTACCTTTCTTACGATCTCAAAAATGAGGTAGAAGACCTACACTCCGGCCACCCCGATCACCTGGACTTTCCCTCCCTGCACTTCTTTCGGGCGCGTCACCTCTTCTTGCTACGGGGCAATCAATTGCGCATCGAGAGTTATGAGTTGGAGCCGGAGCGAATTTGGTCGGAGCTAAAACGGACCGTCCCCCTCACTCCCGCCGTGGTACCTACGCGTCCCCAACGTTTTCATCACCGCATGCCCAAAGCCGAATACCTCGCGAAGGTCGAACGCATCCGGCAGCACATCATTGCGGGGGATGTGTACGAGATGAATTTTTGCCAGGAGTTTTATGCCGAAGACTACCGACTGGAACCCGCCCCTACTTTTCTACAACTCCAACACATCGCCAAAGCGCCCTTCTCGGCTTACTACCGCTGCGACGACCGCTACCTGCTTTCGGCCAGCCCGGAGCGTTTTATGAAAAAAGAAGGGGACCGCATCATTTCCCAACCCATCAAAGGTACAACCGCTCGCCATCCCGACCCCGTCCGCGACCGCGCCCAGGGAGCAGCCCTTCGCCAAAGTGAAAAGGACCGGGCCGAAAACGTGATGATTGTCGACTTGGTGCGGAACGATCTGGCGCGCAGCTGCCGGCCCGGTAGCGTCCAAGTGGAAGAGCTCTTTGGCATTTATCCCTTTGAGCAGGTCTACCAGATGATCTCTACCGTAGTGGGGACCCTCCGGCCCGAACTCGACGGCATCGAAGCCCTGCGTCGGGCCTTTCCCATGGGCTCCATGACCGGTGCTCCCAAGGTGATGAGCCTGAAGCTGATCGAAGCCTACGAACGCAGTCGTCGTGGCCTGTACTCCGGCGCCATCGGCTACTTCGATCCCGCGGGGGACTTTGATTTTAACGTGGTCATCCGAAGTTTGCTGTACAATGCCACCCACCGCTACCTCTCCTTCCAGGTGGGGGGCGCCATCGTCTACGATTCGGTGGCCGAGCAGGAATACGAGGAATGCCTACTCAAGGCCAAGGGGCTGCTCCAGTTGCTCAATGCCCGGGTGGCCGAAGATTGAGGGTACGCTCAAAGTCCCAGAGTGGCCAACCCCTGTTCAAAGACGACATCCACCGGAATGCTGGCGGTTTCCAAACGATCCAGATCTTTTTGTAGTTGTGACCCGATCTTCCCCTTTTCGGCAACCAAGCGAGCGACGCCTTCGTAATCGCCATCGCCCTGGGTGGTGAGAATGAGACGCGAGAGGGCTGCGGTGGCGGCTTCCAGCTGGTCGAAATTGACGCGGTAGGTTCCGCTGGCTTCATCGCGGCTAAAGGCACCCCGCTCCTGGAAAAAATTAAACCGGATCATATTGGCCTTACCGTGCGCACTGGCCGCCCCAAAACGGACCGAGCGAAAAATGCCCGCCATAAAGGTGACGTAGTAGTCCTTGAGGTCACCCGTCAAGGCTCCTTTGTCGTGTAGTTGTTTGATCAGGTACAGCCCCAGAATGTCGGCCTTGCCCTCTTCGAGGGCGGAGGCGTATTCCCGCAAGGCCTTGCGGACCGTCCCCTTACCATTGATCGTATTTTTGATGCCCAGGCCGTGAGCCACTTCGTGAAACATGGTATTGCCAAAGAAAGCATCGAAGGTGATGTGCTGGCGTTGGTCCTCGGCGATCAAGACCTCCGAAATGGGCAGCAGTATTTTATCAAACTTCGCGCGCATGGCGTTTTTCAATTGCAGGCGGCGCGTCCCTTTTTGGAGCTGTACCTCCTCGTCGTTGGGAAGGTTGATGGCGATGGTTTTGCTCCCCGCATTACAATCGCCCGCGTAGTAAATCACATCGTAGGCATTGAGCTCGGTATCCCGGCCGGGCGATTCTCTTTTGTAGGCGGCCTCGACGGGGAGTCCCTCCTGGAGCTTGGGTAAAAAAGCGGCGTATTTGGCCAGCCGTTGGCTCCAAGCCTGATCCTTGAGGAGGACGTAGCATTCGTGAGCGGCTTTGTACCCGTAAAGTTGGTCTTCGTAGGTTTCGATGGGGCCGATGACCACCTCGATGGTATTGTCTTTCATGTCGAGCCAGGCCAGGTCGCTGGCTTGGTAGTCGTCGTCGAGGAGGGCTTGGGCGCGGAGGGTCAGGTAGTTTTGGAGGGCTGGATTTTCAGCTAGGGCGGCGGCTTGGCGCAGGAGTTTGGCAGCGCGGGTGACTTGCTCGCTGAATTGCTGGTGGTAGGGAATGACGTTGAGTCGGCCCGCGCTATTGCGGCGGACGATGGTGTAAAGGCTGGATTTACCGTACACCTCGGCCGCTTCAAATTCGGCTTTGGTGAGGTCGACGGGGTAGAAATTGGCCCCGGCTGGCTTGGGCCCCACGCCGTCGACAAAGGGCCGGTTGTTGTCGAGGCGATCCCAGGGGCCGTAGTTGATTTCGGCGAAGCGGCGGGTGGCCGCGTCCTCAATGCTTTCGAGCAGGGCGGTTTTATCTCCGTAGGCTTCCAACCAAAACAGTTCGTCCATGATGCCGCCCGCCTTGATCAGGAGTCGGAGCACCTGCTTTTGGGCAGCGGAGAGGGCGGACAGGTCGCTGGTCAGTTGGACGGGTACGTACTGGTCCAGTTGGGCTTGGATGGGGGAGGAGGGAGTAGCTTCGGCCGTGGTTTCGGGTGTCGGGCTGGGGCTTTGACAGGCGCCAATGGCGAGGGCAAGTAGGGAGTAAAGGAGGAGGCGTGGCAACATGATGGAGCTCGATTTGATCCGGTAATGGCTTTAAAGATAGCGAGACTTGGGGACAGATGGGGGGAGGATAGCGTAAGTCTTGAACTTGACGTATTGGGAAAACGTACTGAATATTTAGGGCTGAGGAGTGGTACAACCAGCTACATTTGGTGTACGTCAATGAGTACCAGCTCTTCTATTACCTGGAAATCACTGGTGTTACGGGTAAGCAGGTGCAGTTGATGTACTACTGCGGTTGCCGCAATGATGGCATCTGGGAGCTTAATTTTATGTTTTTTCGGATGGTTATGGTCGCCTGAGCAATGGCTTTGGAGAGCGGTAGTACACTAGATTGATTGATGAAATTTTCTACAATGGCCATCTCTTCTGCTTGGCCATTGAAGCCTAGCAATTCAATTTGATTGATGACGGAAAGACAATAGCTTTGCTCGGCAACGATTTCCTCCAGCCATTGGGTACCCACATCGGGTAAACTCCCCGAAAGGAATTCAATCACCACATTGCTGTCGACTAAATATTGCGCTTCCATTCGCGGCGGCTTTGATCCAGTTGGTCTAACATATTTTTACCCGTCTCTTTCGAAAGCCTTCCGGCCCATTTTTGTTTGGGTATGCTGGCGGGTAGATCGCTTTCGACCAAGCGTAAAATATTGAGTTGTTCCAACTGCTGTAAAAGCGCCAGGGCATCTTTATTGAGTAATTCGACTATAATCGTCTGCATGGTGCATCTTTTTACTAAAGATAACGGAAAACCAAAGCTTGGTCAAGTCACCCTTTTCCCGTCAACTTTTCCTTCAAATACTGCCCCGTAAAGGACGCCTTCACCTTGACCAAATCTTCGGGAACGCCCTGAAAAACCAAGTTTCCGCCATTTTTTCCACCTTCCGGCCCCAAGTCGATGACCCAATCCGCCGATTTGATGACCTCCATATTGTGTTCTACCACAATGACGGTATGGCCCTTTTCGACCAAGGCGTTGAGTGCGTCGAGCAGCTTCTTGATGTCGTGAAAGTGCAGGCCCGTAGTGGGCTCGTCGAAGAGGAAGAGGATTTTCTCCTTGGTGCGTTCCTTGCCGAGAAAGGAGGCCAGCTTTACCCGCTGTGCTTCTCCGCCGGAAAGCGTACTGGAGGATTGCCCCAATTTGATGTAGCCCAACCCAACCGCCTGTAGCGGCCGAATTTTCTGAACCACGTCCTTGGCATCGGCAAAAAATTCGAGGGCCTCGTCGATACTTAGGTCGAGGATTTCGTAGATGTTTTTGTCTTTAAATCGGACGTCGAGAACCTCGGGCTTAAACCGAAAGCCCTTGCATTCCTCACAGACCAAGCGGACGTCGGCTAAGAACTGCATCTCGATGACCTGCTCACCCTCCCCCTTACACGTTTCGCAGCGCCCGGCTTCGACGTTGAAGGAAAAATGTTTGGGCTTGAAGCCCCGAATCCGGGCCAACTGTTGGTTGGCCATCAGCTGGCGGATGGCATCGTAGGCCTTGACGTAGGTGACGGGATTGGAGCGCGAGGACTTGCCGATGGGGCTTTGATTGACCATCTCGATCTGGGTGATCTGGTTGAGTTCGCCATCCAATTCGCGGTGCTGGCCGGGAGCGGTGGGGTGCGCTTCGCCGAGGTGGCGTTTGAGGGCGGGGTAGAGGATTTGTTTGACCAAAGTCGTTTTGCCCGATCCCGAGACGCCGCTCACCACCGTCAGGGTGTTGAGGGGAAACTGCGCGTCGACATCCTTGAGGTTGTGTTGGGTCGCTCCTTTGACCCAGATGCTGTTGATAAACTTGCGGCGTAGGGTCGGTACGGGAATCTCCATTCGCCCACTCATATAGGCCGCCGTCAGACTCTTTTTGGCCTTTTTGTGAATGTTTTTGTACGGCCCGGCGTAGACGACCTCGCCTCCGTGGATGCCCGCCTCGGGGCCCATATCGATCAGATAGTCTGCGTTTTTGATCACGTCTTCTTCGTGCTCGACGACTACTACGGTATTGCCCAGATCCCGGAGGGATTTGAGGACTTCGACCAGTCGGTTGGTATCGCGGGGGTGTAGTCCGACACTGGGTTCGTCGAGCAGGTACATGGAGCTGGTAAGGTTGCTGCCCAGGGTCCGGGTGAGGTTGATGCGTTGGGTCTCGCCTCCGCTGAGGCTGGAGGAGATGCGATTGAGGGTGAGGTAGCCCAAGCCCACTTTGAGCATAAAGCTCAGTCGGTTGCTGACTTCGAGGAGGAGGCGTTTGGCGATGGTGGCGTCGAAGTCATTGAGGTCGAGTGCTTGGACAAACGCCAGGAGTTCGTCGATGGGAATATCGACCAATTCGGTGATGGCTTTGCCACCGATCTTGACGTAGTTGGCCTCGGGGCGGAGGCGACCGCCCTCGCAGGTGGGGCAAACGGTACGGCCGCGGTAGCGAGACAGCATGACGCGGTTCTGAATCTTATAGGTCTTTTCCTCCAGTTCGGCAAAATAGTCGTTGATCCCACCAAAGTAGCGGTTGCCGGTCCAGAGCAGTTTGCGCTGGGCTTTGGTCAGCTCTTGATAGGGGCGGTGGACGGGAAAATCAAAGCGGTGGGCATTGCGGAGCAATTCGTCCAGCCAGGCCCGTGATTTTTCGCCCCGCCAGCAAGCGATGGCCCCCTCGTACACCGATTTGGATTTGATTGGGACCACCTTATCGCGGTCGATGCCCATCACCCGGCCGTAGCCTTCGCAGGTGGGGCAGGCACCGAAGGGATTGTTGTAGTTGAAAAACTGGGGCGTGGGGTCGGTAAAGAGGATGCCGTCCAGTTCGAAGCGATTGTTAAAGTCGCGCGTCTCCCGTTCCACCACCTCGACGATGCACTCGCCTTCACTTTCGTAAAAGGCCGTTTGAACCGAATCCGCCGCGCGGTTGCGGTTGTCTTCCTCGTCGCCTTTGATGCTGAAGCGGTCGATCAGAATACGGATCTTGCGTTTTTTGTAGTCGCTGACGGGCTTGTCCAATTTCCAGCGTTTGTCCTCCAGTATGTCTTCCACGAAGCGCAATTCCCCATCGACTTCCAGCCGGACGTAGCCCTTTTGGAGCAGGAAGTTGAGCTCCTGCTGGAGACTGCGGTCGGGATATTTTTGTTGGAGGGGGATGTAGAGCCGCACCTTTTGACCATCTTCAAAGCCATAGATGAAGTCGATGACGTCACGGATTTCGTGGCGCCGCACCTGCTGGCCCGAGATGGGAGAGTAGGTCCGGCCGATCCGGGCGTAGAGCAGCCGGAGGTAGTCGTAAACCTCGGTCAGTGAGCCGACGGTCGAACGGGCGTTGCTGGTGCTGACCTTTTGCTCGATGGCGATGGCGGGGCAGATGCCTTTGATGTAGTCGACATCCGGCTTTTTCATCCGCATCAAAAACTGACGGGCGTAGGAGGAAAGGCTTTCGACGTAGCGCCGTTGTCCTTCCGCATAGAGGGTATCCATCGTGATGGAGGATTTGCCCGATCCCGATACTCCGGTGACCACTACCAGTTGGTAGCGGGGAATACTAAGGTTAATGTTTTTAAGATTATTGCTCCGGGCCCCTCTGATGAAAATGTCGTTTTCTCTTATCATCTCCGCTTCTGGCTCCAGTACGGCGCTAGCTTTTTTTGGCATGTTATTGACGGACTTTAAAGGCCCCCACGCCCGCTCTCAAAAGGGTAGGGGAATTCGTGAAATCTATTGGCGACCCTGCTGTTTAGGGGGATAGTCGACCTAACGGAATCTAAACAAAAGGTTAAACATAGTGTTTTTAACCGAGAAAATATTCTTTGGATTAATTTTTGCAAACTGGAATTTATGAGTGCTTATCGCTCAGTTTACTACGCATCTATTTTTTAGCTTATCAGTTAATTTTCTGTTAAAGAAGCGTTAAAATGAACGAAGTCAAATAAAACTTTATCTATTTTAGACTTGCATTTGAGCACAAATAGTCACAGCTTTATACCAGAATTGTTCATCTTCATCTAAAAAAAATCAGTTTATCGGTCGGAAACTTCTACACTAAAATATTTTTTCAATTAGAAAAATAGGATAGTTATGCAAGTTAAGCCGCTTAACGATCAAGAACTGATCGCGTGTTATTTAAACGGAGATGAAAGAGCTTTTGAGGAACTACTCATTCGTCACAAGCAAAAGATTTACACTTCGATCTACCTTTTCGTAAAGGACCAAAGTCTCGCCGAGGATATCTTCCAAGAAGTTTTCATCAAGATTATCGACACCCTGCGCAAGGGCAAATACAACCACGAAGGCAAATTCGTGCAGTGGGCCATGCGGATTTCTTACAACATGTGCGTCGACTACTTCCGGCGTTCGAAGAGAAGACCCAAGGTGTCTCCCACCGAGACCTTTGACATTTTCGACGTGTTGCAAACCACGGAGGCCAATGCCGAGCAGACCATCATCCGCAGCCAGACTCACGATAAGATTCGCCGACTGGTCGATATGCTCCCTCCCGAGCAACGCGAGGTGGTGATTCTACGACACTACGCGGACATGAGTTTTAAGGAAATCTCCCAGTTGACGCGCGTCAGCATCAATACGGCCCTCGGTCGGATGCGTTACGCCCTGATCAATATCCGTAAAATGATCGAAGAAAAAGAAGTAAGTCTTCAGTAAAACCACCTCTTTCCCACACCGGGTATTTGATCCTCGTTAAGCGCAGGGCGGAGCCCATTGCAATCACTGGGCCCGCTAAAGCAGGCTAGGAAGCACCGCTTCCTAGCCTGCTTTTCCGTTTTATCCCCTAGCTTTTTGTCCGATTTTTATCAATTCCCGGAAAATATTACTATTTTACTCTTTATAATCCCGCCAAATTAGGATATTACGTCTATTCCGTCTCAACAGTTGACCACACTTTTTGATGCCATTCAGGGAGAGCCATAAAGAATCGGTATCGGACTGAGCAAATTGTAGTGTGCCCCTGGCACGGGCTGAACTATCTCCGTACTCAGCCGTTGCCGGATACGTATACGGTGTTTGATAAAATTACTTGCTAGGCCCAATAAAAGTGTTATGCATCCAAAGCTCCTCCCAACGGTAGGTACCATCCTATCCCTCCTGCTACTTGCTAGCTTCCCCGCGCTCGCTCAGAATAACGATTGTGCTACCGCCGAAATTATCTGTAGCGATAGTCAAATCTCCTTCAATCCCTCCGGCCCAGGAAACAATGACTTTGCTCCCCCCGGCAACAACGATGGTTGTCTGGGTGGGGAGAACCAATCGGCCTGGTACTACTTTGAAATTCAAGGCACCGCTCCTCCTAACCTCGAACTGGGCTTCACCCTTACGCCCGATGGTGGGGCCGGTGAGGACTACGATTTTGCCATTTTTGGTCCCGATGCGCCCTGCAATGGCCTCGGCAGCCCCATCCGCTGCTCCTACGCCAGCCAAAGCTGTGGCTTTTGCCCCCAAACCGGCCTCGGAATGGGGGCCACCGACGTTTCCGAACCCCCCAGTGGAGACGGCTTCGTCGCCCCCCTCATCGTCCAGCCGGGCGAAGGCTACTACCTACTAATCGACAACTTCCTCAGCTCCTCCACCGGTTTTAACCTCGACTGGACGGGCCCCGCCGCCCCCTTCCTCAACTGTACCCCAGCTTGCGATGCGGAAGCCGGAACGGTCAATGCCAATCCCAACCCCGCCTGTCCGGGGGCCACCATCAGCTTTGAAGCCCAGGGCTTCAATATGGATGCCTCGCTCTTTACCCAGGTGATGATCGTGGTGGTTGCCGCCGGACAAATCACCGACGTCATTCCCGGAGCCAGCGGTACCCTGACTTCCGCCATTTGCGAGACCTACGTCATCTACAGCTACAATTACGAAACGGCGGGTGGGTCGACCATCCCCACGGTGGGGAGCAACATCAGTACCCTCAATTGCGATGTGGAATGCTGTGACCTGGAAAGCTTATCCGTCTCCTTCGAAGATTCGGAGGTCCCAACCTTCCCCAATGCGCCCGCCTCGGAGACCCTCAGCTGTTTCGATGCCCTGCCCCCCCTGGCCGACCAGGACTGGGCGGACAATTGTGACGGAACGGGCACCGTCAGTGGTACCGAGACGGGGAGCGCTGACCTCTGCTCGGGAGGCTCCATCACCCGCGAATGGACCTATACTGATGCTTGTAGCAACGTCGGCACCTACACCCAAGTCATCACCGTAGACCCCGCTCCGCCCGCCGAATTTGTCAATCCGCCCGCCGATCAGGTGGTCGATTGCAACAGCATTCCAACCGGAGCACCGGACCTGATGTACACCAATAACGCCACTGGCGGTTGCCTGTTTGAAGGGATGGTCAGCGCCACCCAGATGGGTAGCGCCGACGTTTGTGGCGGTACGATTACCTACACCTGGGAGGTCACCGATCCCTGCGGTCGTACGATCACCCACGTCCAAAACATCACCGTCAATCCCGCTCCGCCCGCCGCCTTCCTCAACCCACCGGCGGATATCGTCGTGGATTGTAGTAGTATCCCGACGGGTGCGCCGGATCTGCTGTATTCCAATAATGAAACGGGCATTTGTTTGATCGGGGGCTTTGTTTCGCCCACCACTTCGGGTTCGGCGGATGTTTGTGGCGGAACGATTACCTACACCTGGGATTTTACCGACGCCTGCGGCCGCGCCATTCAGCACGTCCAAAACGTAACGGTTAACCCCGCCCCGGAGCCCGTTTTTCTCAACCCACCTGCGGATTTGCTGGTGGCCTGTGAAAACATTCCGACGGGAGCGCCCGATTTGGTGTATTCAAACAGTGAGACGGGAATCTGCCTCATCGAAGGGACCGTGGCGGCGGTGCCCTCGGGTTCGGCGGATATTTGTGGGGGTACGATTACTTACACCTGGACGTTTACCGACCCCTGTGGCCGTACCATTACGCACGTGCAAAACATAACGGTGGATCCCGCGCCGGAGCCCATTTTCCTCAATCCGCCCGCCGACCTGCTAGTCGACTGTCAAAATATTCCGGGCTCGGCTCCCGACCTGACCTATACCAATAATGGCGTGGGACTTTGCCTGATTCAGGGAAGCGTTTCCCCCATCGAATCCAATAATGCCGACGTTTGCGGCGGTACGATCACCTATACTTGGCAGTTTACGGACCCCTGTGGCCGAACGATTCAGCACGTCCAAACCATCACGGTTAATCCCGCTTCTTTACCCAGCTTTACCAATCCGCCGGCCGATTATACGACCACCTGCGATCAGGTGCCCAGCGCGCCCCCGGCTCAGAATTACACCAACAGCGAAAGTGGTCTTTGTCGGATCGAGGGCTCGGTACCTGGGGTACAGTCGGGCAGTTTTAACGAATGTGGGGGTTTGATCACCTTTACCTGGGAGTACGTCAGTCCTTGTGGTTTTAGCATCACGGACGTCCAGAACATCACCGTGGAACCCGCTCCGCCCGCCGCCTTCGATGGCCCCTTGCCCACTGATGTCACGGTCGATTGCAACAGTTATCCGGCCATTCCCTCGCTGACCTATTCCAACGGCCAGCCAGGGAATTGTAGCATCTCCGGTACGGTGGCTCCCGCGGGCTCGCGCACGCTCAGTGCTTGTGGGGGCGTGGACACCTACACCTGGCAATTTACCGATGCCTGTGGCCGCACGATTCAGCACCAACAGACGGTGACGGTATTGCCTGCCTCGCCTCCGGCGTTTACCAATCTGCCGGGGCCCATTACCTTGGACTGTTCGGCGGTCCCTGTCGATCCTCCTTTTCTGGATTACAACAATGGCGAAAATGGCATCTGTAGTATCCAGGGCAGTGTACGGGCGGTCCAGTCGGGTTTCTTCGATGCCTGCGGTGGAACGATCATTTACGACTGGGAAAATCCCAGTCCGGTGAGCTGTAATTTTCCCCCCATCACCCACCAACAGGTAGTGACGGTACTCCCCGCCTCCGATCCGATTTTTGTCAATCCTCCCCCGGACCTCACCATCGGCTGTGGAGCACCTTTTCCCAATCCGATCGACCTGACCTACAGCAACAGCGAAGCGGGGACCTGCGGTATCTCCGGAAGCGTACCGGCCACGGTCACCGTACTTTCTCCCACGGTCCAACAATTTGATTGGATTATTGTCAATCCCTGTACTGGCGCGACCATTACGCAT
>CALCCH010000531.1 GCA_937899855.1 uncultured Saprospirales bacterium
GGCCCTACTACCGTACCCTCTTAGCTCTCTTCCGCTAGCTCACCCACCCCCCCCTCACCAAATTCCTGGGCCCCTACCTGCTCCCCGAATACCGGAGCGCCCCGGAATGTATCCAACACTACCGGGCGCTTTACCGGGCCCTTCCCCCTTTTCATTCCATCACTCAGAACTGTTTCTATCACCTGTCTACCGACCAGCCCTTTCCCATCCCCCAGGTCCAGTCCCAGTGCTTTTACAGCTACCGCCTCGATGAGCTCGACGACTTGGAGGCCCTCTACGCTGGATTTACCCGCTACTACCGCAATTCCATTTTGAAGAAGGCGCCACAAAAAGTGACGATCCGGCACGACCTGGGGGTAGACGCCTATTACGAAATCAACCGCAAGACCTACGCGCGTCAGGGCATCCCACCGCCTTTCAGCCGGGCGGTACTGCGGAGCAATATGGAGGCCCTACAGCGGGCGCGGGCGGGCCGGGCCTTCTTCGCCGTCGATGCCAACGGGCAACTCCACGCGGCGGCCCTCTTGGTTTGGGACGAACGGACCGCCTACTACCACAGCGCGGGTGGGGATCCCGCCCTGCGAAAAAGCGGAGCGGGGATCTACCTCGTCTGGGCCATGATTCGCTACGCCGTGGAGGAGCTCGGCCTCCGGCACTTCGACTTTGCGGGGAGCATGATTCCCGCCATCGAGAAAATCTGGCTCAACTTTGGGGCAAAAAAGCACACCTACTACCACTTTGAAAAACACGACTGGCTCTTCCAACTGGCCCAGCGGTGGAAACCATGAACCGAAACTCATCCGAGAAATACGCTCCGAAAAATTTTCCCTATGCCGACCGCAGAATGGCGCCTAAGTCCGCAAAAGAATGGATGGCGTGATCCGCAAGCGGAGCCGGGGACACTCCCGCCCCGAGGCGTTGGATGGTGTTCATCCCCAGGTCTTTGCCCGCCCGCAGTTCCGAATCGGGATTGTCCCCAATCACCCAGCAGGCCGCCGGGGATACTTGATAACGGGCCAGGATGGTCCTAAACCAACCTATTTTGTGGCGGCGCTCCGCGACGGTGGGATCGTCGATGTAAATGGCTTCGAAATCCGCGGCGATGCCCAGGGCCGCAATTTTAGCCTCCTGCAATTTGGTAAAGCCGGTAGTGACCAGGATCCGTGGAAAGGGCAGGTCGAGCAAGTGGGGATAATCGGGGAAGGCTTGGAGGTCCAGGTGGAAGGTCAGGTGCCGAATCCGTTGGGCAATGGTGCGCTGGGTAGCGGTGGAGACCGCAAAATGCTGCATGACGACGTCGAAGGGACGGTGCCAAAGTTTGGCGATGATGGCGGCCGTTTGGTCTGGGTCAAAGTGCGGCTGCAGTTCCTCCGCGCAGACGTCGATGATCTGCTGCACCCGCTCGGGAGGGATCGAACGGGTGGGAAAAATGGTATCGTCGAGATCGAGTAAGAGCATGGCGGTAAGATAAGGCTGAGGGAGCACAACCACCGCCTAATTTGGTACTCGGGCTAAAAATAGTTGACGTAGCCAAAGTGGCTTTTGACGTTGCGAAAATCGACGGGATTTCCCCGCTGCGAACCCACGGCGAGGCTAAAACCAAAAAGTCCCACCTTGGTCTCGAAGGTCAGCCCGGCACCAAATCCGTAGGGGCGATCGAATTGGCGGGTATCGATGGTAAGGTCTTCGAGGTAAGCCACGTTGCCAAACACGTAGAAGTTGGAGTTGGTGCCGATGAGGAGGCGGTACTCCAGGGTGAGGATCAGGTAGTTGGTGGCGTTGATCGATTCTTCGTCGAAGCCCCGGAGGCGGCGGTTGCCGCCCAGGCGGTACTGTTCGTTGCGGTAGATGGGATTGCGCGACAGGATGCCGCCTCCCTCCAGCACCGTCCGGAGGGTGCTGTTGCGGAAGAGGGGCAGGTAGCCCTGTAGGTTGAGGTCGAAGCTGTACTGAAAGCTCTGGGTCACCAGGGAATCGTAGAGGGCGGCAGGGTCAATGGTGGGACTTTCAATACTGAGGATCACCGAATTTTCGCGGATGCGTTTGATCCCCGCTCCCCCTCGCAGCAACGCACTCCAGCCCTTGCGTGGATTGTAGCGGTAATCGAGTTTTTGGAATTGGTATTCGAGCCCAAAGATGCTGTTGCGCACGTCCAGGACATCGGGCAGCCGGCCGCTTTGGATGATGGCGCTGGTATCGATGATCTGGAGGATGGAGGAGGTATTTCTCCAGAAGAGCTTGAAGTAGTTGCCCGCTTCCATGAGGTATTGCAGCCCCAGGTCAAAGCTGACGTCGAGAAAGGCAGTATCGCGGCGGTACATATTAAACTGGCCATCGAAGCCAAAGGGCAGGTCGAGGAGGTAGGGGTAGAGCAATTGGAACTCCAGTTGTTGGCGTTGGGGCTGTAGCTGTTGGAAGCGAAAGAAAATCTTTTCGCCGAGCCCCAGTTGGTTGTGCATATCGGCGAGTAGGGAGGCGGTAATGACGGGGCGCATGGAGAGTTCGGGGTCGAGGTTGTTGTTTTGGGGGAGTACCCCCAGCAGGAAATCCCAGCGGCTGGCCTTTTGCCGTTCGAGAAAGAGGTTGACCTTGGCGTTTTGCCCACGGAAGGTAACGGTGGCGTCGCGTTGTTCGCGGAGGAAGGGCAACTCTTGGATCCGGTTGCGGATGCGTTTGATCCGCGCCTCGCTGTAGACGGTGCCCTCGCGGAGGCCAAGGTAGTTTTCGAGGTAATAATCCGAAATTTTGGTCTCCCCAAAGCGTTCGATGCCCTCGACCAGAATGAGGGGCCCCTTGTCCAAACGCAATTGCGCCCGAATCCGATCGGGACCAATTTGGAGGCTGTCCAAACCCACCACGGCAAAGGGATAGCCGTGGTCCTCGGCATAATTGAGCAGGGCCTCCTGGAGCCGCAGCACCTCGCGGTGTTGGAAAACCTTGTCTTGGTACAGCCGGTCGCGAAAGCCAATGCCATCCAAAAAGGCCTCCTCCACATTGCCCCGCCCCAATTCCAACCACTCGTAACGCGCCCCCCGGTACAAGTCGCCCACCACCACGCTATCGCCCCAGTGAATCCGGTCGATTGAAGCCGCCCAGTAGGCCACATTTCTCAGCTCCAGCAGCAATTGTCGGTACTGCTCGCGGATGCTGAGGCTGTCGCTCATCCGCTCGGGCCAGTCCATTTCCAGCTCCTCCCAAAAACTTTCTGGGCAATCCACACATTTAATTTCCAACAAACGGCCCGACGTTTGCCCCAGGACCGTAGAAGACCACAGAAAGCAGAGCGCGTAAAAACAATAGCGACAACTGGCGGGGCCAAGCATATTTACTAATTTTGTGGAAGCGGACTTTAGAATGATACGCTTGCAACGTAGGATTTGTTATTCGAATTATCAAACGATCGCACCTTAAGTAGGATTTTGCCAATGGCCGGACTCTATTTCCACATTCCTTTTTGCCGGAAAGCTTGCCACTACTGCAACTTCCACTTTTCCACTTCCCTGCGGCAAAAGCCCGCCATGGTGGATGCCCTGATTCGGGAATTGACCCTGCGGGTCGATTACCTGCCCCAGCGCCAACTGGACTCGGTCTACCTGGGAGGGGGAACGCCCTCCCTCCTATCCGCCGACGACCTGCAGCGCCTCTTTGCGGCGGTCCACCAATACTACCAAATCACTCCCGAGGCCGAAATCACCCTCGAAGCCAATCCCGACGACCTGAATGCCGAGGTCCTCGCCCAACTGGCCGATAGCCCCATCAATCGCCTCAGTATCGGCATTCAGTCCTTCTCCGAAGCCGACCTCCGCTACATGAATCGGGCCCACAATGCCACCGAGGCCCACCGCTGTATCGAACTGGCCCAGGCCGCCGGTTTTACCGACCTGACCATCGACCTGATCTACGGCTCCCCCACCACCAGCGATGCCCAGAGGGCCCAACGCCTGGCTACGGCCCTGGCCATTGGCATCCCCCACCACTCCAGCTACGCCCTGACGGGAGCGCCCAATACCGCCCTCGATCACTTTATCCGCAAGGGCAAAGCCGCCCCCGTGGAGGAAGACAAGGCTGCTCGCCACTTCGAACATTTGCAAGACATCACCGCCGCTGCGGGCTACTTGCACTACGAAATTTCCAACTTTGCCCTTCCCGACCGCTTTGCCCGACACAATACCGCTTACTGGCAGGGCGTCCCCTACCTCGGCATCGGCCCCTCCGCCCACTCTTTTGACGGACAGAGCCGCCAGTGGAACCGCGCGCACAATGCCCAGTACCTCCAAGCCCTGGCCCGGGATGAGGTACCCTTCGAGCGGGAAGAACTGAGCATTCCCCAGCGCTACAATGAGTACCTGCTTACGGGCCTGCGCACCATGTGGGGGGTTCAACTCGATAAAATCACGCAGCTCGGTACGGATTACCGCGAGCATTTTCTACGGCAGTGCCAAACCTTCTTGACGGAGGGGCTACTCCTGGAAACGGCGGGAGCATACCGCCTCAGCGCAGCGGGTAAGCTGCTGGCGGATCGGATTGCCCTGGCCCTCTTCTGGGAGGAGGATTAAAGGGACTTACAAATTGTCGATCATCAACTCCATGATTTGCCCCGCTGCCTCGGCAATAACCGTACCGGGGCCAAAGACTCCCACCACGCCCTGTTCGTACAAGTAGTCGTAATCGCGGGGAGGAATCACGCCTCCCACGACCACCATGATGTCTTCCCGTCCCAGCTCCCTTAGGGCAGCAATGGTTTGCGGAACCAGGGTTTTGTGACCCGCAGCCAGCGAAGAGATGCCCAGGATGTGGACATCGTTCTCGGTTGCCTGGCGGGCGGCCTCGGCGGGCGTCTGAAAAAGCGGTCCGATATCGACGTCAAAACCCAGATCGGCAAAACTACTGGCAATGACTTTCGCACCGCGATCGTGCCCGTCCTGTCCCAATTTGGCCACCATGATTCGGGGGCGCCGCCCCTCCAACTGGGCGAAGCGATTGGTCAGGCCCTGGGTCTGTTTAAAACTATCGTCCATACTGATTTCCTTGGAATAGACGCCCGAAATGGTCCGAGTGGTCGCCGTGTAGCGTCCAAATTCCTTTTCCATGGCCAGGGAGATTTCCCCCAGGCTGGCCCGGAGGCGGGCCGCTCGTACGGCGAGGTCCAGCAAATTTCCTTCCCCCGTCCGAGCACAGTCGGTCAGGGCAGCGAGGGCCCGTTGTACGGCCACTTCATCGCGTTCGCTGCGCACGCGTTGTAGCCGCTCGATCTGAGCCTGGCGCACCACCGTATTGTCCACTTCCCGGACCTCCATTTCCCGTTGCTCCGCTTCGGGGGGGAAGATGTTGACTCCCAGAATGCGATCACGCCCACTGTCGATCCGCGCCTGCTTGCGCGCCGCCGCCTCCTCAATCCGCAATTTGGGCAGTCCCTCTTCAATCGCTTTGGTCATGCCCCCCAGGGCCTCCACCTCTTCAATGAGGGCCCAAGCCCGTCGGGCCAGCTGGTCGGTCAGGTATTCGACGTAATAGGAGCCCGCCCAGGGGTCGATGGCCCGAGTAATGTCGGTATCCGCCTGGAGGTATTTCTGGGTTTCCCGAGCGATGCGGGCGGAAAAGTCGGTGGGCAAGGCCACGGCCTCGTCCAGCGAATTGGTATGGAGGCTTTGGGTACCGCCAAAGGCGGCGGCAAGGGCTTCGATACAGGTCCGGGCGATGTTGTTGAAGGGATCCTGTTCGGTGAGGCTCCAGCCCGAGGTCTGGCAGTGGGTCCGCAGCGCCATGGATTTGGGGTTTTGTGGATCAAACTGCTGGACGATTTTGGCCCAGAGCATGCGTCCGGCCCGCATCTTGGCGATTTCCATAAAGTGATTCATTCCGATGCCCCAGAAGAAGGACAGCCGCGGGGCGAAATCGTCGATTTTCAGACCGGCCTCCAAACCCGTCCGGATGTATTCCAAGCCATCGGCCAGGGTGTAGGCCAGCTCGATATCCGCCGAGGCACCGGCTTCGTGCATGTGGTAGCCCGAGATGCTGATGGAATTGAACTTGGGCATGTGTTGGGCCGTGTAGCGGAAGATGTCCGCGATGATGCGCATCGAAGCCCGGGGGGGATAGATGTAGGTATTGCGCACCATAAATTCCTTGAGGATGTCATTTTGAATAGTTCCGGTCAGCTTCTCAGCCCCGACGCCCTGTTCTTCAGCCGCCACGATGTAAAAGGCCATCACGGGGATGACGGCGCCGTTCATCGTCATCGATACCGACATGCGATCGAGGGGGATTTGGTCAAAGAGAATTTTCATATCCTCAACCGTATCGATGGCTACGCCCGCCTTGCCCACATCGCCGACGACGCGTTCGTGGTCCGAATCGTAGCCCCGGTGGGTGGCCAGGTCGAAGGCTACGGAGAGTCCTTTTTGGCCGGAGGCCAGATTGCGCCGGTAAAAGGCATTGCTCTCCTCGGCGGTGGAAAAGCCCGCGTACTGGCGGATGGTCCAGGGCCAGCCGGTGTACATCGAGGCGTAAGGGCCCCGCAGGTAGGGAGGAAAACCCGCTCCGAAGTGGAGGTGATGCAAACCCGCGCGATCGTCGGGGCCGTAGTGAGCCCGCACTGCAATCTTTTCGGGAGTCTCCCAAGGTTCGCCAGTCGCTGGTGCATCAGCGGCTTTTCGACGGAAAGGAATTTTGGTAAAATCTGGTCGGTTCATGGCTTCAAGATAAGCACATTCGGGAGGAATCTGGGTCTAATTCGTCTGGGATTTTGCGGGGGTCAGAAAATGTTAAAATCCCAAAAAACCATTTTTTTGCAAAATTTTTTCCCTAGTGTTTACGAGGCTTTGCGCGGATATATTTTTATTTATCCAAAGTAAGCTTATGGAATTTTGGTAGCAAAAGCGTCTATATAAGGAGTCTTTCTAATTCTCGAGCAAAGAAATTCTCCATTATTTACTGCGAACAGAGTTAGCGACTCTGGGTCTGGGTAGCGGAGCTGTACCAAAATACAGGAACCGCAAAGGGGTGTGCCGTCCTAAAAAAAGTTGACTCTTGTTATTAAATAATA
>CALCCH010000532.1 GCA_937899855.1 uncultured Saprospirales bacterium
CCCCCCCCCCCCCCCCCCCCCCCCCCCCCCCCCCCCCCCCCCCCCCCCCCACTGCCAATCCCGTAGGGCGTGATGTAGCGGGCCAGCTCGTAGGTCCCACTGGCCGTCACGACCTTCAGGTCGGCCAGAACGTCCCAGATGCCACAGCCTCCACTGGGGCAGGTCAGGTCGATGTTGAGCATCATCTGCTCGTAGCGTAGCAAATAATTGGGGAGGGTCATCCGCACCGAATTGAGCTGTTCGCCATTGCGGTGGAGGGTCTTGTCGAAGAGGACCACGCGGGTGTCCGTTCCGGTTTTGATCGACAGACTTCCGACGTTGTTGAGCGCATTGCCATCATCGGGGTGGGCGGCCTCCACCTCAATGGTGGGATTGCTGAGTCCAATCAGATCAAGCGGCAACTTAAATTCGTAGGCCAGCAATTCTCCCGGAGCGATGCTGCTGCTGATCGTCTCGGTGGTGTAGGTATCGCCATCCAGACGGACGGTCAGGTCGATGTCGCTGATGTCCATCGTCCCGGTGTTTTGTACATCCACCCGCAGTTTCACTGGGCGGTCGATCATATTGACCACGTCGATGCCGTAGACCGACTGTACGGAGACGTCAAAATCGGGCAGGGTATAACCATCCACCCAGTTGGAGTCGTCCATATTGACCAGGCCCGCATCGTTGGCGGTGCTGGTGATGTCGCCGGCCGTAGCACCACTGCCCTCGTTCATGGGGAAGTAGGCGACGAAGCCCGGCTCCGTACCGGTCAGATCGACGGTGGCATTGTCGGCAATTTGCTGGCGGGTCCGGGCCACGTTCCAGATGCGGACCTCATCGATGACGCCATCGAACTCGCGACCGCCAAAGCCGGGGGAAGCCCCGATGTTGACCGGCATGTCCGAGGCGGCGGTGGGGGTGCCGCTGTAGGAATGATTGGCCACCTCCTGCCCGTCGATGTAGAGGGTGATGGTGCCCTGATCGACGGTGACGGCGACGTGGTGCCACTGGTTGGTATTCATGATGGGGCCGGTAAAGGCCTCCTGCCAGACGTTGTCGACGGCCATGACGAAGGACAGCGAACCGTTTTGGCCACAGCGAAAGGCGTAGCCGCGGTCGGGACTCTGGTTGTCCTTGTTGACAATGCTGCCCTGCCAGATGGCATCGCGCCATTCTTCGGCCAGGATCCAGGCCTCGATGGTAAATCCGTCCCCAACGTCGTAGTTGGCGTTGTGCGGCAGATTGAGATACTCCTCTTGTCCGTCAAAGGAGAGGGCAGAATTTTGGGCTTTAAGGGTAAAAGCAATGAGAAAAAAAGTAAAGAGTAAAGCTATTGACCTCATGTTTTTTCATTTTGTGTGGTAAGGAACCATATTGCTAGTGTGCTCGGGCACACATCAACAAATGTAAGGTTTTCTCAAAATAAAAGATTATTTTGGAAATCCTTTAACAGAATTAATTTGAGCATGTCAAAGACAAAAGTAACCATTAGGGACATTGCCCGGATTGCGGGAGTTTCTAGGGGGACGGTTGACCGGGTTTTGAACAATCGAGGACGGGTGGATCGGGAGAAAAAAGCGAAGATCCTGCGGATTGCGGAGGAATTGGGCTACCAAAAGAACATGATCGCGCGAAATCTGGCGCTCAATCGGAAGCACCGGATCAACGTCATCCTGCCCGATTCGACGGCGGATCAATACTGGGAAATGGTGTATCAGGGGATTTTATCCAACGAATCGACGCTCCAGCAATTCAACATCGAGGTGGCCTTTTTCACCTTTGACATTCAGTCGGCCGAGGATTATTTGCAGCAGCTCCAATTGGCCTGTCGCGAGGCGCCAGATTTTATTTTGATGGCACCGGTTTTTCAATCCGAGACCCTACATTTTTTCCGGGAAGCCCCCCCGGAGTCGACCAAGTTTTTTGCGATCAATTCGGAGGTGGAACACCCCCTGATCGAGACCTTTGTGGGGCAGGATTCTTTCCAGGCGGGAACCATTGCGGGGCGTTTGTTCCGGGCCAGTATTCACCGGGGGCGGGGTAAAATTTTGTGCATCACCCTGGGGCACGACAATCAAAATGCCATCCACATCCAGAAAAAGGTAGAAGGCCTGGAAGCCTACCAGCGTTCGCAACAGCGGCGTTTTGACTTGGTGCCCCTCACCATCGAAGCCTTCTCCGACCCCGATCAAATCGCCGCCCACTGTAGCCGCATCGAAGCGGCCCACCCCGAAATCGCAGGCATCCTGTTTACCAATTCCCGGGCGCGGCCCTTTATCGAAAAGTCGCGGTACTTCCGGGCCCTGGCCCCCCCCATCGTCACCATCGGCTTCGACCTGACCGACGACAACATCGCCCTGCTGCAAAAGGGCCAAATCGACTACCTACTCAACGAGCGCCCCTACGAACAGGGCGCCCAAAGCATCCACCACATCTTCCAGCACCTCATCCACGATGCGCCCAATCCAGCGCACCACTACCTACCGATCGACATCGTCATCAAGGAGAATTGTGGGGCCTACGGCCGATAGCCCCTTCAATCTCGCTCTTCAGCAAACCACTCCCCCCTCCAAAGTGCTGGACAATCGGGATGCCGGGCTGGCCGTACTCCAGCGCCGCACGTACCTTCTGCTCTTCCCGGGCATCCAAGCCCGCCCCCAGCAAGACCAAATCGTAGGTCCGCTGCCGCGCCAAACTCATCAAGGCTCCCTCCTCCACGCTCCCCCAGGCTTGCCAAGCTTCCTCCCGGTTGATGACCCGCAATACCGTCGCCACGATTTCGGGATGTGTGCCGTACACCAAAATCCGTAACGCGCTCATAATACGCGGCTTATTGCGGTGCGGGCTAGCCGCGGGCGGGGGGCCAGTGCTCGGCGGCGGATGGGCGCGGCCAGTTGCTCGGCATCGCCTAGGTAGCCCAAGGCCATCATACAAACGGGGCCTTGGTCTGCGCTGAGTTGGAGCAGCGTCCGGACCTTATCGGGTACAAAACCCGCCAGCATGTGCCCGTAGATGTCGCGGTATTGAGCCTGCAGTAGGAGCTGGGCATTGGCCAGTCCCAGGTCGTGGGTGGCCCAGGGATTGGCCTGGCCGCTCTTGGCAAAGCTGTTGCGCTGGAGCGCGACGAGCAATACGGCTGCCCGATCGGCCCAGGCCTGATTGCCAGGGACCAGGCATTCCCACAGCTGCTCAAAACCGGGGGTACCCCGAAAGGCGTAGACGTACTGCCAGGGCTGTTCGTTGTTGGCGCTGGCGGCCCAGCGGGCGGCCTCGATCAGTTCTTCCATTTGCACAGGCGCGATGGGACGATCGGCAAAGGCCCGCGGACTCCACCGCTGACGGATCAGGGGGTGCAGGGCTTGGGGGCTGGCGGCCAGTTTGATTTCTTTGACTTTCATAATGCGTACTTGAATAGATTCACACCCAAAATTAAGTCCGACCAACCAGGGGTTACATATCAGAACCCCGCCATAACTTATGAAAATCCTATCGAGGTAGCTATTGCGCCGCCAACTGGGCCACCAACAAGCGCGCGGCCGCCGCCCCCGAGTTTTGCTGCTGCCCAGTAATGAGCCGACCGTCCGCAATGGCGTAGGACGAAAAGGGCGCAGCCACTTTAAAATCCGTATCCGGCAGTTGGCGCGCTTCGCTTTCGATCCAGTAGGGTTGGATGCGTTGACCGACGGCCTGGTCGGCGATCTCCTCTTCGGCGTCGGCAAATCCCGTCCAGCTTTTGCCCTTGACCAGTAGCTCGCCATCGGAGGTACGCGCCTCCAGCAAGAGCGTGGTCGAATGACAAACGGCCGCGCTGGGTTTGTCGGCTTCGTAGAAATAGGCGCTGGCGTCGGTGGGGTCGGAATAGGCGTCCATCTGGAGGGCGCCCCCTTCGGTGGAGGCGAGTACGACTTCGTAGCCGGCTTCCCGAAAGACCCGCAGGGGGTGGGTCAGTTCGGCCGCCCAAAAACCAATGGGCCAACCGGTTTGCTCCGATACCGCAGGACTACTCGCCACCATCAAAATTTTTCCCCGCAGCGGCATTCCGTGGGCATGGACGTAGTGTTGCTTTTCAATAGTTGCCATCGTTCGTTTATTTTTAAGTGGATCACAAATTGCTAATCCCCCTTAAAATAAGCCGATGTGCAACGACGGGGGCCATACTTACCCCGAATTGCGCTACTTACTTTTGGGAAAGTTTACTGATAATCAGGCCCTTAGCCCATTCCTGCTCAGACGAGCTCCTAGCGACCACCGGGTAGTGGAATGTAGGTGTTGTCGTCCGGAACGCGGGGAAAACGGTGGTTTTGCCAGTCCTCCCTGGCCCGTTCGAGACGGGCTTTGGAGGAGGATACAAAATTCCAGTACAGGAAACGTTCCTCCGGCAGGGCGGGCCCCCCAAACATCAACAAGCGCGTAGCCGCTTGCAAATCAGCCGTACACTCATCCGCCACTTTAGAAATCAGCATCTGTCCCGCACCGCTGCGCTCGCCCGCATTGTCGACCGCCCCTTCCGTAACCACCAGGGCAATTTCACCCCGCAACTGCCCCTTGATGGCCAACCGCCCACCGCGGGGAGCGACGACCTCGATCATAAAAAGAGGGCCGTACACTGGCAGGGGTGACCGGCGACCGTAGCCCTCCCCCGCAATGAGGGTGAGCTCCAATTCCCCCTCCGTCCAACGCGGCAATTCGGCGCGGGGCACGAAATCAAAACGGGGAGCCATTTCTTCCTGCGCCTGGGGCAGAGCGACCCAGACTTGGTAGCCGTGAACGGGATAAGTCCCCCCGTCGCGCAGGTGAGCGGGGGTCCGCTCGGTATGACTCACGCCCCGGCCGGCCGTCATAAAACCGACATCGCCCGGCCCGATGATCTGGCGGGCGCCGGTACTGTCGCGGTGCTCGATGGCTCCGGCCAGCAGGTAGGTGAGGGTCGAAAGGCCGATGTGCGGGTGTTGGTCGACGTCCATATAACGGGTCGGGCCAATTTGGGAAGGGCCCATGTGGTCGATGAAGGTGAAGGGACCGACCTGGCGCTTCTTGCGAAAGGGCAGCAGCCGGCCGACGAGAAAGTTACCGATATCGCGGCTGCGTTCTTCGACGATCATTTTGTTGTTAGCCATGGGGATAGCATCAATGGTTAGAAAATCAGTAGAACCACAATAAAGGTATCGTTTTCCCGTCAGTCGATCAAATTCTCCAGCCCTTGAGGCCGTGCGGATAAGATCAATCGGGGGAGAACCTAGGTCGGAAGACGCTACTTGTTTATCTTTGGGCCCATGATGAAATCCTACTTGCTCCTCGCGCTCCCCTTTTTATTGCTGGCTTGTCAGCCTAGCCCTCCCGCTAATGAGGCCACAACGACTCCCGAAACGGCCACGCCTCCCGAGGTGGAGGTGCCCGCTGCCGATCGCTTCGAAGCCGAAATCGTAGCCTTTGAACAAGCCGACCGCCAGGGAGATACCCTGCGGAGCGGCGTACTCTTCACCGGCAGCTCCAGCATCCGAATGTGGAAAAGCTTGCGGGAAGACATGACCGGCTTTAGGGTGCTCAACCGGGGTTTTGGTGGGGCGACCATTCCCGAGGTCCTGCGTTATTCCGACCGCTACCTCTTCGTCCACCAACCCCAAGTCATCGTGTTTTACTGCGGAGAAAATGACATTGCCGAAGGGGCCAGCCCCGAGCAAGTATACGGCCGGTTCAAAGTATTCGCCGAGCTGGTCGCCGAACGCCTCCCCGATACCAAACTGCTGTACCTCAGCATGAAACCCTCTCCCGAGCGCTGGGCCATGTGGGACCAATTTCAACGGGGCGACCAACTCATCCGCGCCTACATCAACGACTACCCGCAGATCGATTACCTGAGTACGGCGAAGACCATGCTCGATGAGGAGGGCTCGGTCAAAGCCGATATTTTCATCGAGGATGGCCTCCACCTAAACGCCAAGGGCTACGCGGCCTGGACCGCCCAGATTCGCCCCCTGCTTACCAAATATTTGGAGTAGGTGGTATGGACACCACCTAGCCTAGGCCGTCGCTACCGCCAGGGCTTCCACCTGGGCATTGGCCTTGGCCAAAACCTGCTCCGCACCGAATAGCAACTGGGAGGCATTGATAAATTCTACCGCTGCAATACCCAGAAAGTTCAAGAACTGCCGAACGTGACCCGAGGCAAAGTCGGCCGTACTGCCCAGGCCCGTTCCCCCACTCGTAATCACGACGTAAGCCCGCTTGTTCTTCAGCAGGCCGCGCGGCCCCTGATCCGTATACTGAAAGGTGAGCCCCACCCGCGCTACCAGATCAAAGTAAGCCTTGAGGGCACCCGGAACGCCAAAGTTGTAAATGGGCACTCCAAAGATCAAAACGTCCGCTTCCCGTAGCTCCGCCACCAAGGTATCCGATACCTCAAGCAAAGCCTTTTGTTCCGCACTGCGATCGGTCGGGGAGGTATAGAAGGCACCGACCATCTCCGGGCTCAGTAGGGGCAGCTCCCCCTTCCCTAGATCGCGCGATACAACCGTGGCTTCTCCCCGCCCCAATTGTTCGGTGATTTGCGTTACCAATTTACGGCTGACGGAATGGTCGGTCTGGACGCAGGAGTTGACTTGTAATTTTTTAATGACGGCAATTTTTTAGATTACAGAATGATTGTTCCATTATAGAAATAAATATAAAACGATCATTCCACAAAAAGGTTTAAACGCCGAACGTTTTCCCCGATTTGCGAGGGGGCTCCAAGTCGCCGGGACTGCGATCGGGGAGGTTTTGCTGTCCCTGCGAAGTGTTAATTGCCAAAAGGCTGGCAAGATTTTTTAGAATTGGTTATTTTTGGTACAATAACGGGATTAAGGTCAGATTTTTTCACCGAGGCTGCGCGAGCGGCTTCTCTAACCGAATGCAAAATGCGCCACCTTAATCTACTACTTTGGGGACTACTGGCCCCTTTCATTGCCCTCAGCCAGGATTGCGGCTGCCCCGAGACCCTCCAATGGTTAAAAAGTACTTTTGAACAAAACGACGCGGGCTTTACCTACGCCATCGAGGCCAAAGGGGAGGAGGCCTACCGCGCCCACCACGCCGCCATCGAAGCACGAGCCAACACGGCGGACGGTGTGGAGGCCTGTACCGGCTTGTTGGAAGAATGGCTCGGCTTTTTCCGCAGCGGCCACATCGGCATTTTTGCCATGGACCCCGGCAGCAACGACGCTGCGGCGGCGGACGAGAGCGACGAGGCGATCCGCCGCCGCTTTGCCGATTGGGAAAGCCACGAGGTAGACCTGGAGGCCTTTAAAAAAGACCTGCATAGCAAAAGCGACCCCGGCCCCGAGGGCAGCTGGGAATCGCCCCCCTACCGGATTGGCGTCAAGCGCGTGGGGGAAGAATTCGTGGGTTTTGTCATCGAAGCGGATGGCGTCTACTGGCAGCCCGGACAGGTCAAGTTTCGAATTCCTGCGGAGGGAAAAATCGTTTACTACATGCGCGATCACTCCCCTCGCTATCTGGACGGCTACCAAATGCTGGGGAAGAATTTTATGACCATGGGCTTTGTCCAACTCCGTCGCAGCTTTCCCGTCTACGAGACGGAGCCCGCCCTCGAACGCTACCTGGATTTGGTGCAGGCCCAGGGCCCCTCGCTCCGGCGATTGTCCGAGGAAGCCCTCCTCCTGCGGATTCCCGATTTCAGCGGCAGCCAAAAAAGGGCCATCGACAGCCTCTTACGCACCAACCACGAGACCATCATCAACACCCCCCGACTGGTGATCGACCTGCGGGGCAATACCGGTGGCAGCGACTACTCTTACGAAAACATCATCCCCTACCTGTACACCAACCCCATCCGTACCGTCGGTGTCGAGTTTCTCTCCACCGAACTCAACAACGCCCGGATGTTGCAATTTATGGAAGACCCCGACTTCCCCGAGTCGGAAAAGGAATGGGCGAATGAAGCCTACCAAAGGCTACAGGAAAAAATGGGAACCTTTGTCAACCTGGAGGAAGAAGTCGTCAGCCTCACGACCCACGATCAAATCTATTTCCAACCGGAGCGCGTATCGATCCTAATCGACGACAATTGTGCGAGTACCACGGAGCAGTTTCTCCTGGCGGCCAAGCAAAGTAGCAAGGTGAAGCTCTACGGTACGACGACCTTCGGTGCCCTCGATATCTCCAATATGAATGTCGCCATTTCTCCCTGCCAGCAGTACCAATTGGCCTACTGCCTATCGCGCAGTATGCGCATTCCACAGCTGACGATCGACGAAAAAGGCATCCAACCGGATTACTTTATCGACCGCAGCGTACCGCCGTACCAGTGGCTTGACTTCGTGCTGGAGCGCTAGGGGCTTGGAAGCCATCTCAAAAATATCCTCCGGGCTGCGGCGGAGTCTTTTTCGCCCCTACTTCGTCGTCGACAAAAATATTTTGAGATGGCTTCTATTCAAAACGCACGTAATCGATTTCAAATTCGAAATCGCCTTTTTTCTTCTCGGTAATAAAGCCCAGCCGGATGACCCGCGCTTGGTCTTCGGGAAGTAGCGTACTGCCCGTGAGGCGACCCATTTGGTAAGCTTTGAAATCCGCCAGGGGGACGGTGAGTTCTTGCCAGTCCTCGCTCGGGGGGAGTTGGATTTTGAAATTGGGGAGGTAAAAAGCTTGGCTGGTTTCCAAGGTCATGGAGATGGTGTTGCCGCGGGAGCGCCAACGGACCGTCACCTGATGGGCTTCGGAAATTTCCAGTGGGCCAAAAGGACTCTTGACCGAGGTAAAGCCCCCATTATTGGCTAGGGAGACGCTTCCCCGGAACACCAGACTATTGCCGTTGAGCTCGAAGGTTCCCCGAGAAAGCCCTCCCATGACGCCATCGTTGATGATGCCCCAATCCGTACCGGATTTGTCCTTGCCAAAGTCAAAAAGCAAAGGGGCGTGCGTGGTGGGTAGGGCACTTAGACAGATGAGGAGGATAGCGCAAAACATGTCGATTGATTTAGAGGGTAGATAATAAATTTTCGCAGCCGTGGATGAATCTCCGGCGGTGAGGAAACGTCACAAGTGGTAAAAGGATTAATTTTTTTTAACTTTTTTGAACGCTCGTGCAGCACTTTGCCCCTCGCCCGTATCACATCAACAGAGCATTTGGGTGGGCGCTCACACTTTTTAGCTCTTTACTCCTCACAAATAAACCTACAACAACATTAAGCGTATGAAGTACGTCATCGTAGCACTGAGTATGGGCCTGGCCCTGTGTTTTACCGCGTGTCGAGAGGACATCGCAGAGGACGAGCTGGGGGTGGTTTTGCCACCGCCCACCGTCCGCCCGGCAGTACCGGCTCAGGTCTCGGGTACCATCGTCGACCGGGCGGGGCAGGCGGTCGCGGGGGCCTGGCTGAGACTCGGGCAGGAACAGACCTGGACCAACGGCGAGGGCTACTTTTATTTTCCGTCGCAACTCCTGCGTCAGTCGGGCAGCCTCCTACGCGTTGAACACGGCGATTATTTTGAGCAGAGCAGCTGGCTACTCCCCCTCGTCGATGCCCGCCACCAACTGCACCTACAAGTCCACGAACGCCGGGCGCAATTTCAAACCGACCCCAGTCAGGCCCAGGCCCTCAGCCAGGATGGCATCGAGGTCCAATTGGCCGCCGATAATTTTGTCGATACCGAGGGGAAGCCCGTGCTGGAGGAAGTCTGGATCAGCCTCCTGCGAATCGAACCCGAGCCCCCCGCCATGGTTCAACACATTCCCGGAAGTTGGTGGGGAACCTCCACCACGGGAGTTGCCCAGCTACTGGAAACCTACGGCAGCTTTGCCCTCGATTTTTCGGAGGCTCCGGGCCCCCAGCTATCGCTCGCCCCCGGACGGGCATTGCCCTTCCCCCTGGACATCGCCTACGCACTGAGGGACGAAGCCCCCG
>CALCCH010000533.1 GCA_937899855.1 uncultured Saprospirales bacterium
CCGTAGCTACGGCTACGCCAGAAAAAAGGAGCGTCGAGCAGAACCAAAATCTGCTTAAGCTGCGAGCAAAAATAGTTGTAAGACACCCCCTAGTGGGGATTGCGTACTGGCAGTGCGGGAAGTACGGGAAACTTGATGTTTAGACAAGGCAGCGTGGGCAAGCATATAAAGGATTAAAGTAAATCATATTTGACTATGGGGCGTATTTTGGGCTTTGGGTGGGACCCACCCACAAGGCACGACCCGCTGCCGGCCTCCTTTACGACTACTGTAAGTGTATACAGCTCCGTTACCCAGACCCGGAACTCCTCATTCCGGTCGGTTTAAATACCAAAGAATTTCCTCCTTCTAGAATGAGAAATTCTGGTATATAGACGCTTTTGAGAGGGAAATTCCATAAACTTTTTGAAAAAAAACTTTCTACCCTTTTTTAATTGATTCATAATCAGATAATTAGACCTCAAAAAAAAGTGTCTTTTTTTATTCATTGATAAATCAACGATATTGGGAATTGGCTTAGTGAGCCTTTACTTCAAGCAAAAATCAAGGGTCCTACTGCTGGAAAGCGTAGCGGATGAGATTGGCGCCCATCTTGAGGGCCTGGAGTCGCACCTCTTCGGGGTCTTTGTGAACGGATTGGTCCTCCCAGCCGTCGCCGAGGTCGCATTCGAAGGAGTAGAAGCAGACGAGGCGTCCTTCCCAGAAGATGCCAAAGCCCTGAGCGGGCCGATCCTCGTGCTTGTGGATTTTGGGGAGGCCGTTTTTAAAATCAAAAGCTTGGTGGTAAATCTCGTGTTCGAAGGGCAGTTCGACAAACTGGGCTTCGGGGAAGACCTTTTTCATGGCGGTACGGACGTAGGGATCCATGCCGTAGTTGTCGTCGATGTGGAGGAAACCGCCGGCGATGAGGTAGTTGCGGAGGTTTTCGGCTTCGAGGTCGGAGAAGACGACGTTGCCGTGGCCGGTCATGTGGACGAAGGGGTGGTTGAAGAGGTCGGCGCTACCGACTTCGACGGTGGCGTAGTCGGCGGTGAGGTTGGTGCCGAGGTTGGAATTGCAGAAGCGGGCCAGGTTGGGCAGGGCGGTGGGATTGGCGTACCAGTCGCCGCCGCCGTTGTATTTGAGGAGGGCCAGCTGGAGTTGGGAGTTGTTCTCCGCGGGAGGATGGGGGGCAAAGGCGGAGGCGAGGACGAGGATAGCGAGTAGGATCAGGGTGCGCATGGGTAGTTGGGAATGTGGCGTATTGATAAAAGGTGTTTTAATTCGGGCTTTGGCGACGGACGGAGCGGGCCTTAAGCTGGGGTTTGGTTGAGGTAATTTAAAATCGTACAGGCGGTCAGCGCGGCCGTTTCGGTACGGAGTCGGCTGGGGCCCAGGCTGGTGGCGCGGAAGCCCCGCTGGTGGGCGGCGTCGATTTCGGCGGGGCTAAAATCGCCTTCCGGGCCGATCAGTATGATAACGTCCTGACCCGGCCGATAATTTTCTCCCAGGGGGCGCTTTTCTCCTTCCGCACAATGGGCGATCAAGCGTTCGGTCGGCAGATCGGGCTGACCCAATAAGCGGTCGAAGGGAGTAAGCGGCTGGAGTTGGGGTAAGGTCGCCCGGAGGGATTGTTTCATGGCGGCCAGCAACACTTTTTCCAAACGCTCCAAACGCAAGCGACTGCGCTCCGAGCGCTCACAGTGTAGGGGAATGATCCGATCGATGCCCAGCTCGGTCGCCTTCTCCAGGAACCATTCGAACCGCCCGGTATTTTTGGGCGGGGCGATGGCTACGTGGAGGACAAAGCTCCGTTGTTTGTACGCCGACTCGCGGTGAAGGATGCTCAGGGCGCAGCTTTTTTTCCGCGCCTCTACGATTCGCCCCCGATAAAGCGTCCCGTGGCCGTCGACGAAGTGGAGCAGGTCGCCCACCTGATGTCGGAGGACCTGGACAATGTGTCGTGCCTCTACTTCGTTAAAGTAAGCTAGGTCGCCCTGGATATCGGTGGTATAAAACAATTGCACGGGGCCAAATTACGAAGATTTGCTGGAAAACATTAGACCGAAAATGCTGTTTGATAGATCAGGGCTAAGGTCTACGATTGATAAATCCGTGGTTTAATAGTACTTTTGCACTCGATCGAGGTGGCTAGCCCCCGAGGACGTCTGGAAACACCCATAATTTGACAACCTACAACTTAAGATATGGAATACGTGGTAATGATTGGCCAGCTCATGCTGAGTTTGTCGATTCTCATTGTGCTGCACGAATTGGGACACTTCGTACCCGCCCGCCTCTTTAATACCCGAGTTGAAAAATTTTACTTGTTTTTTGATGCTTGGTTTCCCCTTTTCAAGTATAAGTATGGAGAAACCGAGTACGGCATCGGCTGGTTGCCGCTGGGGGGTTACGTGAAGATTGCGGGGATGATTGACGAGAGTTTGGATACCGAGTCCCTGCAGCAGGAGCCACAGCCCTGGGAGTTTCGCTCCAAGCCGGCCTGGCAGCGGCTCATCATCATGCTGGGGGGTGTAACGGTCAATTTCATCCTGGGTTTCTTCATTTTTGCGATGGTGCTTTTTGTGTACGGCGAGGAGTACCTGCCGGCTCAGAACGCCGAATACGGTATTCACGCAGATTCACTGGGCCAGACCATCGGCCTACAGTCGGGCGATAAAATCGTGTCGATCAACAATAAGCCCTTCGAGAAGTTTGAGGCGCGGATGATGCTGGGGGAAATCATTTTCAACGATGCCAAGGAATACCAGGTGGAGCGCAACGGACGGGTACAGACCATCCCGGTACCCGCCACGGCGATTGGGGAGTTGTCGAGTAAGAAAAATAAGGGGTTCTTTTTGTTTCGTCCCCGGCTGCCCTTTGTGGTGGCGGAAGTACCGGAAGATGCGGAACAATCGCCGGGCAGGCGGGCGGGGCTAAAGGAAGGGGATAAAATCCTAGCCCTCGACGGCATTCCCACGCCCTTTTACGACAATTTTACCGACCTGGCTAAGGAGCGCAAGGGACAGCAGGTCAAGCTGACCTATCTGCGTAACGAACGGGACACCATGCAGGCGAGCCTTACGCTAACCGAGAACGGCAAGTTGGGGGTTTATTCCTACGATTTTCCTTATTTTTTCGATACCGAGCGGCAGGAATACAGTTTGCTGAGCGCCTTACCCGCGGGTACCAAGAAGGGGATCAATTTCCTCGCCAACCAGATCAAGGCCTTCGCCAGCATCTTCCAGGGGAAAATCTCGGCCAGCGACAGCTTGGGCGGGTTTAAGAGCATCGGTGGGATGTTTGGCACCGAGTGGATCTGGGAACGCTTTTGGACGATGACGGCCATCCTCTCGCTCATCCTGGCCTTTATGAACCTCCTGCCCATCCCGGCGCTCGATGGCGGCCACGTCGTCTTTTTGCTCTACGAGATGGTGACCGGTCAGAAGCCCAGCGATAAGTTTTTGGAGTACGCGACGATCGTCGGTTTTATCATCGTGTTGAGCCTCGTACTCTTCGCCAACATCAACGACTTTTTATAATTTTTTGTCATTTTTTGTCATTTTTTGTAATCCGGTCAACGGCTCCTCCCCCACCCCGGGCGCCCCGCAAGTCCTGCGGAGCGCTCGGGTCCCGAAGGGGGATTCTCCCGGCCAGCGACTCCAGCCCTTCCGATCTTGAATTACTTTGAATTTTACGAACTGCCCCTCCGCTTCGAGCTCGACACGGCGGCGCTCCAGCAACGCTTTTACGCCAACAGCAAAAAGTACCACCCCGATTTTTACACGCTAACCGATGCGGCCAAGCAGGCCGAGATCCTGGAATTGTCGACCCTCAACAACGAGGCCTACCAAACGCTGCGGGACCCGGACCGGCGGATGGCCTACCTGCTGCGCCTCCAGGGTGCCCTGGGGGAAGAGGGGCAAAATAAGATTCCGCAGGATTTTTTGATGGAGGTGATGGATTTGAACGAGACCTTGATGGAGCTGGAATTCGACTACGATGCGGCGGCTTACGAGCGGGTGCGGGGCGAGGTGGCGGCCCTGGAGGAGGCGCTGTGGCGGGCGATTGCGCCACGGGTGGTGGCTTATCGGGGGGAGGCCGGACAGGCGGTGGATTTGGAGGCGATTAAAAATTACTACCTTAAAAAGCGGTACTTGTTGCGGATTCGGGAAAATTTAAATAAATTTGCAGCCCGTTGAGGATGAGCGGACGATGTTCCGAGTCTACCCGATCTTCAACAGATACACAACTGCCGAAGTGGCGGAACTGGTAGACGCGCTGGATTCAAAATCCAGTGTTCGCAAGAACGTGTGGGTTCGAGTCCCACCTTCGGTACTAGCTGATAATCAGCATATTAGCTCAAGTTTTCAACTTGGGCTTTTTTGTTTTCAGGAGGTGAGGTAAAACATAGGTAAAACAAATGCGATTTTACAAACTTTAACATTTCATATGT
>CALCCH010000534.1 GCA_937899855.1 uncultured Saprospirales bacterium
GGTAAAAAAGAAAGCTTACACATTTTTACATGTATAAGCTCTTGATTTTTAAGCGGTCTGGACGGGACTCGAACCCGCGACCCCCTGCGTGACAGGCAGGTATTCTAACCAACTGAACTACCAGACCAATATCTTGCTTTCGCCATCCTTCCAACCAACTTGATACCAAATTGGACGCTCCTTATCCTGAATCCTCCGATGGGGAAATTTTGGTTCTTACTTAGTACAATCAACGTTCTGATTGCAGCGATTGCAAATGTAGGATTCTTTGCCAAAAGACGCAATCTTTTGGCGGAAAAAATAAAAAAAGTTTCCACGCGGCCGCCGATACTGATGCCTTATTGCTACTTTTGCCCTACGGTCGACGACGCTACGCGCCCCGCGCTTCCCCGTCCGCTCGACCCCTTAGAGACTAAACATTGCTGGGTTCGTCCTCTTTCGCTGTATATTTTTACGGCCGTCGGGCGTCTCTAACGTCCTATGGCCCAGAACGTAGCCCAAAAAAAGAGTGAACTATGATCTTTTTAGATTTTGAAAAACCGCTGGAAAACCTCTACGAACAGCTGGAAAAAATCCGCCAAGTAGGGGAACAGGGTGACATCGACGTGAGCGAAATGGTGCAGGAACTGGAAGATAAGATCACCAACCAGCGCAAAGAAATTTATGCCAATCTCACGGGATGGCAAAAGGTACAATTGTCCCGCCACCCCGAACGCCCCTACACCCTTTACTACATCCGCCACATGTGCGATACCTTCGTCGAATTGCACGGCGACCGCCGCTTCAAAGACGACAAGGCCATCGTCGGAGGCTTGGGCTCGCTCGGTGGGCAAAACGTCGTCCTCATCGGACACCAAAAGGGCGTCAATACCAAGATGCGGCAGTACCGCAACTTCGGTATGGCCAACCCCGAGGGTTACCGCAAGGCCCTCCGCCTCATGAAACTCGCCGAACGCTTTGGACACCCCATCGTCTGCCTCATCGACACCCCCGGGGCCTACCCCGGTATCGAAGCCGAGGAACGGGGCCAAGCCGAAGCCATCGCGCGCAACCTCATCGAAATGGCCCAATTGCGCGTTCCCGTCATCTGCGTGGTGATCGGCGAAGGCGCCTCCGGTGGTGCCATCGGGATCGGCCTCGGCGACAGCGTCTACATGTTGGAGAATACCTGGTACTCGGTGATTTCTCCCGAATCCTGCTCCTCCATCCTCTGGCGCAGTTGGGACTACAAAGCCCAGGCCGCCGAAGCCCTCAAACTGACGCCCGACCACATGCTCGAATTTGGCCTCATCGACGGCATCCTCCAAGAACCCGTCGGTGGTGCCCACGCCCAACCCGAAGAGATGGCCAAATTGCTACAACGACACCTACAAAAGACCATTGCCGAATTTCAAGACATGGACCCCGACGCGCGCATCGCTCGCCGGATCGACAAATACAGTAAGATGGGACATTACGCAGCCAAGCCCGTTACCGTGGCGCAGCCCGAAGAGGAAAAATAAATCGCCCCGCCGGCGCACCCGGGATCGTATCCCCGGTGCCGCTAGCGCTCCGATACTATGAGCTATTTTCAACAGCAATACCAGCGCCTCCAAACCCATTTTTTGGAGCGCAAAGTCACCCGCACCCCCATCCAAAGGGTTCCGGGCGATTACGCTAGTGCTCGTAAAATCGGCCTCCTGTTCGACGCCACTGACCCCGAACGCCGCCCCATCGTACTCCAGTACGCACAGTCCCTAAAGCAAAAAAACAAGGAGGTCAAACTGCTGGCCTTCTACGATGCCAAACAGGCCCAGCCCAATTTTACCTTCAAGCACTTTACGCAGAAGGAACTGAATTTCTGGCGCCACCCCTCCGGCTCCCTCGTAGAAGACTTTATCGCCCAGCCCTTTGACATTTTGATCAATCCGTTTTTCGACGCCCAGGCCCCGCTCGAATACATCACCGCCCTGTCGCGTGCCCAGCTGCGCGTCGGGCCCTATTCCGAGCGCACCTACTGCTACGACCTGATGATCGAAAACCAAAGCCCCGACCTCCCGCGTTTTATCAAACAGGTAGAATTTTTGTTAAATAAAATGAACAACAGCACCCCGCATGAAACGACATCAGTTTAGAGGACTCGGCGTGGCACTCGTGACGCCCTTTAGGAATGGAAAAATCGACTTCGATGCGCTAGAAAAAATCATTGAATACCAAATCGAAAACGGTACGGATTTTCTCGTCTCCCTCGGCTCTACCGGCGAAGCCATCGGCCTCTCCACGCTCGAGTGCAAGGCAGTCCTGCGCTTTACGGTAAAGGTCAACGCGGGGCGCCTCCCCATCGTCGCGGGGCTCTTTGGCCACAACAATACCGCCCAACTCGTCAACCGCATCAAGAGCTACGAATTTGAAGGCATCGACGCCATCATGTCCAGCAGTCCGGCCTACAACAAGCCCAATCAAGAAGGCATCTACCAGCACTACCGCGCCATCGCCAAGGCCAGTCCCCGACCCATCATCATCTACAACGTTCCCGGTCGAACGGCCTCCAATGTCCTCCCCACTACCATCCTCCGCTTGGCCCGCAGTAGCGAAAAGTTTATCGCGGTCAAGGAGGCGACGGGCGATTTGGTGCAGGGGTGTGAACTGCTGAAACACCGGCCCGATGATTTCCTCGTGCTTTCCGGTGATGATCCTACGGCGCTCCCCTTTATGGCCTGTGGTGCGGATGGGGTCATCTCCGTCATCGGCAACGCCCTCCCGCGCGAATTCAGTGAGCTGACCCACGCCGCCCTCAATGGCGATTTCGCCCGGGCCCGCCAGCTCCACCTCCAACTGTTTCACCTCTATCACTGGCTCTACGTCGACGGCAACCCCGCCGGCGTCAAAGCCGCCCTCGAAATCCTCCACCTCTGCCAACGCGACGTCCGACTGCCCCTCACCCCACAGTCGCCCGAAAACATCCTCGGCCTCCGCCAAGCCATGGAACAAGCGGGCGTCCTGTCGATCCCCTGCTAAAAACCGCCCGGTGAGGGAACCCGGCAAAGGACCCCGCCGCCGCCCAAATCGACGCAGTCGCTGCAGGCAGGTAAAGGATATTTTTGAGCTGGTTTCTAGCCGCCTTACAACAGTAACGGCCACTCGTTCGTTGTACCTCAGAGCCGCCCCCCAATTGGCTCCAACCAATTTTTGAATACCCAATCGTGGCACATTTGATATGAACCGTCTACCCGTTTTTCACCACCTTTTAAAAATGGGCTTCGCCCTCCTGCTATCCTGGCACGCCTTGCCAAGTATGGCTCAAGAAAACCCATTCACGATCTCGGGCTACGTGCTGGACGCCGCCACTTCCGAACCTCTACCATTCGCTTCGATCTACCTCAAATCCGCCTCCATCGGAACCACCACCAATGAAGAGGGGCTTTTTGTGTTCCATCTCCCCGCGGATAGCCAGGCGGATACCGTGGTCATTTCGGTGATCGGCTACGCTTCCGTTTTCAAAAAAGCAAACGCCTTCGCGGAGAATCAAGAGATACGCCTGACGGAGGAAGTCACTACCCTCGGTGCGGCCGTCGTAACGGCCAGCCGCGAAAAGGGCCTCACGGCCAAGCAAATCGTCAGAAAAGCCTACCGGGAAATCAGCAACAACTACCCCAAGCAGCCCTACATCCTGGAGGGCTACGTGAGAGACCTCATCAAAGAGGACGGTAAGCACGTCGAGTATCTGGAATGCGCCACCAAGCTGCGCTATCCCGGACACCAAACCCCCAGCGAACCCATGGTGGAGTTGATGGAAGTGAGAACGCGGTTTCTGGGCGATAAACACCCCTGGAATGAGGACCGCGAGCGCAAAAACTCGATCATCGACCTGGTCGAAGACGACCTGATCGTATTCGACTACGGTCCGATCAAGGGAAAAAATGGCTGGAAGTACGAGCTGGAAAGTATCTTGCCCTACAACGAAGGAATGGTCTACAAAATCCGTGGGGTCGACAAACCCTTTCAGACGGCCACCTTATTCATCGATGCCGAAACCTTTGCCTTCGTGCGAATTGAACTGACCAGAGCGGCCCAGGAGGGCGACTCTTGGGTGCGGCGGCTATCCAATGGGGCGCTTCAGGTATATTACAATTTGGTCATTGAATACCAGGAATATCGGGGGAAAATGTACCTGAAATACCAAAAAGAAGAGGATCGCTGGCAAATTTTTGAGGGGGCGGAGTCGGACCAGCTGCTCTTCCGGCAAAACCCCAAAAAGGAGCTATTTATCAACCGAATCGTCAACGAGGATTTGGACCGCTATCCGTTTCAGAAAAACCTGGACATTGAATTGAGTATTGAAAACCAGGCCAAAGCCTTCAATGCCGATTTCTGGCGTTCCTATAATATTCCGGCGCAAACGGCCGAAGAAAGTACCATCATTCAGGAGCTGCAGGATAGAACGGAGTAGGAGTTGTAACTCAGTCCTCACCCCCTAGAGCCGTACCGGCCCCCAGCTCCGCCAAAATCTCCATCAGCTCCCGGCCGATGGCCGCGTAGCTCAAGCGCTCCGCATAAAAAGCCCGTACCCGCTCCGACTGCTCCGCCCAGTCCCCCGCCAAAGCCCGCCGCAGCGCCGCCGCCAAGCTCGCCGCTTCCCCCACCCGCCACAAATAACCCACCTTCCCCTCCCCACTCATCATCCGGTAGGAAGGAATGTCCGTCAGGATCGGCACACAGCCACAGGCCATGGCCTCCGCCGCCGCGTAGCCCGAACCCTCGCGGTGACTGCCCAGCACAAAGTAATCAGCGCTGTTGTAATAGGCTTCCAACTCATCGCGCTCCCGTTCGCCCAGCAAGCTTACCCGTTCCGCCAGCTGGGGATGATCCGCTAGGAAGGCCTGTACCTCACGAAGGAGGGGGGCTTGGCGGTAGACGAGGTAGAGCCGGACCTCCGGATAATCGGGGAGGAGATCGAGCAGGGCGCGGAGAAGGGTCAGCGGGTCCTTATTGGCATCGAGGTGGCCGACCCAGAGGAGGACGGGAGCGCCGTG
>CALCCH010000535.1 GCA_937899855.1 uncultured Saprospirales bacterium
CTACCCTATACCACTTAGTGGCACAAGCGCTCTATTCTGCGGGTTGGGCTGCGGAGGTCGGATTGCGCTACTACGTTCGCCGCATCAATTTCGGCCGGGGTCCGCGAGTCTTACTCTGGCTGTTGGGGCTGCTGTTTTCCCTGGGGCTCACGTTTCTTTTGTACGGCACTCTGGCCCGCCTGTAGGCCAGCGCAATCATCCCCTCACCCCAGAAGTACCTACTTACCAAGTAGCGATACGGCTTTCGGTTGGACCAAACGACCGGGCCCCACTCCCCGTATGGTCTGATTATTGCAAACAGCTAGACAACGCGTAGCCTACCTAAAATACATCCACCAGCAATACTATTTCGCAGCATCATTTTATCGTGGCTCCCTCGGGGGCAAAATCACCTATTGATGAAAACTACTTTTCCACCGCGCTACGGGCTACTCTTACTGTTGGCCCTCAGCCTTTCCGCCTGCCGACTCGACGACTTTGAAGGGGTCGAGGGCTTTAGTTACGAAGCCGAATTCGCCCTACCCCTGCTCAACACCAGCGTCACCGTACAGGACCTGCTGGACCGCAGCGACAATAGCCTAAGCTCCATCGAGGTCCGTGAGGATCAAAGCCTTTGGCTCCGCTACGAAGACGAGGCGGAGGTCATTGACGGGGGAGAAGTACTCGACGATTTTCCAGCCAGTTTTCCCCTCCCCATCGACGAACAGGAAGTGGCTTACTCGCTGGCCAATCGGAACGGCATTGGGATTGAGATGGCGGATCTCCGCTCCGGTACCCTCCGCTTCGAATGGCGATCGCCCCATCCCGACGACCTGGACCTGACCATCACCTTCCCCGGTATCCTGCGCAACAACCAACCATTGGTGGTTCAAGCCTTTATCGCTTACCAGGACGGTGGTCCCTACCGGGGCAGCATCCCACCCATTGATCTGAATGGCTATTCGGTGCGCACCAACGAAGGGGACTTGGAAATCAACTATCGGGCCCTCGATCAAAATGGCATCCACCGCGACCTGGACCCACTGACGGCCTTTGCGGAAAACTGGATCATTGATCGCGTCCAGGGTACCTGGCAGAACATCGACATCCCCCTCGAACAGAACGAACTGGACGTGGACTTGTACAACAGCCAGGTGGAAGGGGAACTTTACTTTTCCAACCCCCGTCTGGTGATTGAGGTCAACAATTCTTTTGGCGTACCGGTCTTGATGTCGACGGATTTTTTCTACGTCGAAATGGAAGACGGTTCGACCTTATCGGTGGAAAACGAGTTTGTCGAGGAAGGTTTTTGGATCGAAGCCCCCACCAGTGCGGGGGCCAGCCGGCGCAGTACCTTTGTCAATTCCAACATCACCGACATCTTTAACGGTAGCCCAAGCCGACTGATTTACCAACCCAATTTGGTGGTCGCTCCCGGAGCACCCGCCACGGGTTTTATCACCGCCGCCAGCCAGGTCGACGTGGCGGTGCGCTTCGAATTACCCATCGAAGGCAGCGCCCGTAACTTTACCGTCGACAGCAGTACCGAGCTCAATTTTGATGCCGAGGAGGGGCAAGAATTAAAGGCCGCCCAACTCAAACTCATCACCGAAAACCAACTCCCCCTGGAGGCCCAAATCCAAATCTATTTTACCGACGCACAAGAGCAAAAGATCGACTCGGTCTTTAGCGATTTCCAGGCTGTACTGGTTGCTAATGGGCCACCCACCACCACCCTGATCGACATCGATGAGGAGCAACTGGACCACCTACGCGAAAGTGAGCGCTTGTTGGTGCGGGCCCGACTGTCGACGACCGGAGAGGGCAGTAGTCCGGTCAGCATCCGGGCCGACCAGGAGATGACCATCAAACTGGGGCTACGCGCCACGGTACAGCAATAGCATTCTATTTATCCATTCGCCAACGCACCACACATGAATATTTCCAAACTACTTTCTTTTGTACTGATCGCTGGGCTCTGCGGGTTCGGCCACGGACTCCGGGCCCAGGAGCTGGGCTTGCACTTTATGTCCAACGTTTGGCAGAGTAACCTCACCAACCCGGCGCTGGCCCCCAACCAAAAGATCATCTTTTCCTTTCCCGGTGTTGCCACCAATTTTTCGCATTCCGCCGTCTCCTTCAACGAGGTGATCACCACCAATGCGGAGGGGCAAAAACAGATCGACAGTCGCCGATTGCTGGCGGAGCTGCGGGAGCAGAATTTTTTATCGGCGAGTGCGCGGGTAGAAAGTTTTCACCTGGCCGTGTCGGTCCTCAATATGCAGTTTTCGCTCCACCATGCCGTTCGGTTCAACGGCTTGCTGCGCTACCCACGTTCCCTAGCGCAATTGGCCCTCGAAGGCAATGCGGGCCTGATTGGCCAGGAGGTCGACATTGCACCGGGGTTTGACCTGATGGCTTACAATGAAATCGGCGTAGGCTTCAACATCCGGCTGGCGGGGCTGTGGCTCGGGGGAAGGATCAAAGCCCTCAATGGACTGGGCATTCTGCGCAGTGATCCCCGTTCGTCGATCCGCCTGCGTACCGATGTAGAAATTTACAGACTACAACTCAACAGCGACTACCGCATCAACAGTGCGGGCTTCTTCGACGTCGACATCGACGGTTCGGAATGGACCGGAGACTTTAGCGCGGACGGCTACGGGGCGGGAGATTTCTTCCGCATGAATCGGGGCTGGGCCATCGACCTCGGAGGGCGCTACCGAGTCAATGACAAACTGAGCATCGCGGCCAGCATCATCGACCTGGGTTATATCAGTTGGCAAGAAAACGTCAATAACTTCGAAAGCCAGGGAGCCTTCTCCTTTGACGGCCTGGCACTCGACGACTTGGTGTCGGATAACTCCATTGAATTGGGCAGCAGCACCGATACCCTGGTTGAGACCCTCAACTTTAGCGAAACGGAAAATGGCTTTACCACCCTACTGGCCTCCAAAATCTACTTGAGCGGAAGCTATCGCTTTCACCGCCTCTTCCGGGCGGGCGCCCTGTGGTACTTGGACAACCAGCCGGGCAAAACCTTTTCGGCCCTGGCCCTCAGCGGTACCCTGGAGCTGGGCAATATCTTTAGCTTTGGCGCGGTCTACTCCATCCACAATCGTTCCTTTGGCAACCTGGGACTCAACGTCCAAGCCAAACTGGGTCCGGTGCAATTTTTCGCCCTCAGCGACAACGTACTCGCCGCTACCCGACCGGCCAACAGCCGAGGTACCAACTTCCGATTGGGCCTGAATATGGCCTTTGGCAAACGCGGCATCCAACCGCCACTGGTCGGGAGAAAAGACTAGTGGACAAGGAGAGCAGGACAAACAATTCGTTGTCGGCAATTTGCCCTGTCACGGACTTGGTGTAAACTTGACACTTCTCTAAACCAATGGTGCCACTTACCCCGAAGAAAGGACCGTTGGTTCATTCGTCAGAGATAAATCGAACAATTTAAATATCATTGCACTGTAGACATTACAATCTTAACCTTTCCATAGATACTGTTTAGAGATCAAAAAGGTACCATTCCAAAAGTGAGAATGGTACCTTTTGTTTTGGCCTTCCCCAGTCAATGGCAGCAAAAGCCATTGGGGTCGCCTCCCCTAGCCCAGCCTGGTTGACCAGCTCCTCGTCAGTACTTTGAAAACAGTTGCCCATAGCGTCGCCCCTGCCACTGGATCGACAGCAAGTACGTTCCCGCTACCAGTTGGTCGGTAGGGATGGTAGCGGAGTGGAGGGTTCCCGTCCGTTGTTGGCGACCGAGTAGATCGTAAATGTAAAATCGACCACCCTGAGGCCAAGCACCGCGCAACTGCAATTCGCTACCGACGGGGTTGGGAAAAATTTGCCACTGCTCGGTAGGGATGGCGGGAAGTCCCGTAGTCCGGTCCCGTTCTAGGAAGGGTCGCCCCAGTGCCGTGGCATCAAACTCGTAGTAACGGCCGGTACAAGTTGGGGCTTGCTCCCAGGTCCCGTAGTCGCCATCGTAGATGACCTCCACCTTTTTGAGGGGGCAAGTCACCGATCCCGCGACAAGGGGCAATCGCTCCACGAGGAAGTCGAGCTGGAGGGCCCGGCACTGCCCCACTTCGCTACAGCCCGCGTAGCCCCAATTCCCGGGGGTGGCGAGGCCATCGCGGTGACCATTGTCAAAAATCAGCTCGGTGCTATTGGGCCCCACCTCTTGGGTACGCCACTGGTGGCCCGGAGCGATGGCCTCGTGTTGGAGGGACAGTTGGTCGAGTTGAAAGTAGCGATCGTCGTAGTGGAGGCGAATGGCTTTGACAAAGTTTTCGTTGGAGCGTTCCAGCAGCAGGGTATCCAGTTGGAGGCGTAGGGTATCGCCGAGTTGGAGGGGATGCTCCGAATCGCTCTGGCCACCACAGGCTTGCTCGGTAGTCAGGCGGGGTTCGCGTCGCCAACAGTCGGTGGTGCTGGTATCGCTACGCTCGGGATTCTTGTTGTTGTAAATGATGTTGTTGTCGTAGTAGAGGTAATTGAGCGTGTACTGGAAGGTGCCCAGGGGGGAAGCCAGCAGGTTGTCGGTGATGATGTTGTGCTGGTCGTCGTTTTTGTAAATGCCGACGCCCAGCTCTCCCAGGTCGAGAAAGCGATTGTACGCCAGGTGAAAATTCTGCACCTTCGCGCTAAACGTAGCCGCCGCCTCGCTGTGCCACATCAATTGGTTGCCGACGACGTTGGTTCTCGTAAAATCATTGTACCACACCTGGGTGGACTGGAGGGTATCGGCACAGGAAAAGTGTATGGCGGAACCGTTCAAATCCTGGCCCGAGCAATTGATAAAGCGGCCCCCACAGAGGAAGACGTTTTCCACCGGGATGCGGTAAAATCGACAACCGTCGATGACGTTACCGGGCGAGGTCGACAGCTTGAGGGTGGGGCTTACACGCCAATCGTAGTTGTAGCGGTAGGCGGCCCGATTGCCATCAAAGACCAAGTTC
>CALCCH010000536.1 GCA_937899855.1 uncultured Saprospirales bacterium
CAAAGCAGTAGACAAATGCTAAGTAGTTTCTTAATTTCCATATCCTCGGATTGGTGAAATATCAAATATACAATAATTTTGGTATACGGCTTCCTTTGCAAACATAGGCCAAAAAATGTATGTTTGTAAGCCGCCAGTTTACATTTTTGTCGGAAAAACGGGACTTCGTGGAATATTTAACAGTTTTACCGGGCGTGGGGAGATACCATTCTGTAACTTTAAGAGTTGATAGAAAAAAGGTCCTCCAAAACCGGAGTAACTTACGTTCGCCAAATCAGTCAATCTATGAAATTTACCTTTAGAATCGCATGCTTTTTGGGCCTCTTGTTGGGGGCATTTCAAGTACCCGCACAAGACCTACTGACCACCCAGGCATCCCTCCCCTGTTTGGACAAGGAATTTACCATCGTCGCCCACATCGTCCGCGATTCTTTTGGCAACGCCAACATTGAGGAAGACCGCATCCTGGAATCCATCGATACACTGAACCAGTATTTTTCGCCCATCTGTACTTCCTTCGAAATCTGTGAATTCAATTACATCGACAATTTCCAGTACGATACCCTCGAAACCGATCGGGACGAATGGACCGAAATGATTACCAAATTCAATCGCGTCCGCCGGATCAACATGTACTTTGTGGCGGCCCAGGAAGACAATCCCCTCTGTGGTTTTGCCTCCCTCAACGGCATCGCCATGGACAGTCGCAACGTGGGCGTCCTCATCATCAAGGATTGTGCGACCTCCACCGGGACCACCATTCCCCACGAAATGGGACATTTCTTCAACCTCCTCCACACTTTCGAAGGAGCGGAAGGCTCCGAGCCACCGATCAACCCCGAGCTGGTGGACGGTAGTAATTGTGACACCGCCGGTGATTTGGTTTGCGACACCCCCGCTGATCCCTACGTCCCCGGTGATCCCATCGCCGACTACATCGACCTCACCAACGATTGCCGCTTTATCAACCGCAAACGCGACGGCAACGGCGACTTCTTCGTCCCGGATGTGGCCAACGTCATGTCCTACTATCCCAGCCGCTGTATCTGTGGCTTTACCTACGGCCAGTACCTGAGGATGGCCAATGCTTATTTGGCAGCTTCCGAAAAGCTCTGGTAAGCGCGCGCCTCCCTATCCTGATCTTATAAAAAACGCGGGAGCAGTGGACATACTTCACTGCTCCCGCGTTGTATCTTCGCCCCCGTGACCCATCTCCTCGTGAACATCGCCCCGTCCACCACCTCCCGCTCCAAGCCACTCTTTGGGGAGGCCCGACCCGGCACAATAAGGCCATTTCGCCGCCGTTTGTATCATGGTGTGACGGCCGCCAAACGGCTGAAAAGCGTGTAAAATAAGGATTCTAGGCCCTACTTACTGGGGGCTTACTCCCCAATGTCCCGCTTCGCTACTACCCACAACTTCCCGTGCGCTTGTTAAAGATTATTTAAATTTTCTGTAAAAAGTGCAAACGTATAAGACAAAATGAACTACTGCCCTCCTTGCTCAAAACCGTTTTTACTCCTCTGCTGGGGCCTCCTCAGCATGAGCGCCTGGACCGCCCGAGCCCAGGTACTGCCCACCCCCGGCGAATACCATTACGACGCGCCCATCATCACCTGCTTAGATGGCTACACCGGAACCCAAATTCCCGAAAGCTACAGCATCACCTTTCCCGGCTTTTGTGGTGACCTGCAGAATGCCCAGTGGCTGGCCTTTATCGCCGAACAGCCCGATATGGTGCTCTCCTGCGAAGTCTTCAATTGCATCGGAGCCGCCAACGGGGGCTTTGGTATCCAACTGGGCGTCCTGGGCGTCGGCAATGGCTGCCAGCCCAGTGATTTCTACGGCATCGCCTGCGATGGCTCTGGCAATTGGAGCCAACAAGATTTCAACCTCACCAACCTCGAAGTAGGCCGCATTTACTACGTCGTGGTCGATGGCTACGCGGGGGACTTTTGCTCCTTTAGCCTCTCCCTCGACAGCCCCCAACAGGGGCCCCAAGCACCCGACCCCAGCCTGACGGGCCCCTTGTACGTCCAAGCGGGCAGCGTGGCCGCCTACGACCTGGAACTGGGGATCGAACCCTACATCAACCACAATCCCTGCGACAACGAATTTACTGCCTGCGACGGCTGTACCTGCGTTTACTCATTCATCTACGTCTGGTCGGTCCCCGCGGGTAGTTCGGCCCTGTGGCTACCGGGTGTAGAGGAGGCGCTGGTCTCCTGGGGCAACGTGGGGGGGCAAGTCTGCGTGACGGTGGAGAATCCCTGTCTGGCTCCCGTGCAGGTTTGTCTGGACGTGGTGGTGGTCGACCTCAGCCCCGATCCCTGTGCCCTCGGGGATCCCACTCCTCCGGGGGCCACCTGTGCGGACGCGCCCTTCTTATGCGGGGCGGCCCTCCAATCCTTCTGTGGCGACAATACCGGTGCCCCCGCCGATATCCCCGGAAATCTGAACAGTGTGGTTGGCTGCTCGGTGGAGAACAACCACTGGTTGCGCTTTAGCCCCTGCGATACGACGGTCCACCTGGCCGTGGCGCTCCAAAACGCCAGTTTTACGGCGGGGCTGGAGGTATCGGTACTCCAGAGCGACGATTGTCAAAATTTTCAGTCCCTATTGGACTGCCAGTTGGGGGCGGGGCCCGTTCCCGTTGCCTTTGGAGTGTTGGGCTTGGTACCTGGAGAAGTGTACTACCTGATGCTCGATGGCTTGTTGGGGCAAGGCTTCAATTACCAAATCTCGGTACTGGATGGCATCAGTACAGCGGCTCCCGAATTTGTGGAAACCAGCCCGGGGTCGATCAGCGGACCTTCCGAAGTCTGCCCGGAGGAGGAACCCATCTTTACCCTCAGCCCCCCGAGCTGTATGCCCGTTTTTGCCGACGGCTGCCCCTTTCCCGACGCCCTGGCCGCCGACCTGCGGATCGTCTGGCACCTGCCGCCCACGATGCGCTTTATTGGCGATAGCGTCGACGTGTTCAGTATTCAGGTCGCCATCGAAGACACGACCGATGGTTTTATCTCCGTCACCTACGAAACGCGCGATGCCGATGGCGTCTACTGCGCTTTCGATATCGGGGATTGTGGGCAGGTCACGCCCCACGCCCTCCGGGTCAATTACAACATCACCCATTTGCCGGACGCCTACATCTGCGAGGACGAAACTTTCCTCTTCTGTGGCCAGTCCTACGACCAGTCCCAACTCCTGGTGTGTCCCGAATACTGCGGCGAGACCCAGCAGGAACTGATCGTGCTTCCCCTCGATACCATCTTTGCGCCCATCGTCCAACTCTGCGCGGGTGATACCTACGATTTTTGTGGCCAAACCTTTCCCGGCAACCAATCCGCTACCTGGTATTGCCGCAGCGATTGCCAAATCACGGCGCAGGAATTTATCGTGCACCCCAAGGTGGTCAACGACTTTGGCGTAGCGCTTTTCTGCCCCGGCGATTGCTACGAATTTCAGGGGCAACAGTTCTGTACGGAAGGGGTTCACGAGGTGGAATTGCCCGGTGCCTTTGGCTGTGACGAAACCTACCGCATTCTACTGCAATACTATTATCCGCCCATTCTCCAGGCCAGCACCGTACTGACCGACTGTGAAGTCAACAGCAACGCCTACCAGGTGAGCTTCGAATTGCTCAACGGCGTCCCTCCGTATTACGTCAATGGGCAAGTCCTGGCGAGCAATCGCTTTACCTCGGCCTGGCTGGACAATAATATTCCCTACGATTTCGAGATCCGCGACAGCGACCTCTGTCCGGCGACCAGTCGCATTCAGGGAAGCTTTGACTGTACCACGCTCTGTACCACCGATGCCGGAACGCTTCAGGCGCTCCAACTCTCGGCCTGCGGCGATGAAAGCATCCAAGTCGCCCTCGGTTCCAACACGATTATCGATCCCAACGATACCTATCATTTTATCCTCCACGATGGGACCGCCAGCAGCCTCGGTACGGAACTGCGCCGCAACGCGACGGGTAGTTTTAATTTCGATCCTGCGACCATGCAGCACGGTCAAAATTATTACGTCAACTTGCTGGTTGGCAACGATAATGGGGGGCAGGTGGATACGGACGATGCCTGTCTGTCTTTGGGCGAGGGCCTGCCCGTAGTTTTTTACGAAGTACCCCTGGCTCAGGCCGAGGTGACCGGTATCCTCACCTGTTACGAACCCTCCGCGACGCTTTCGGCGGGCTTGCCCATCGGTGGTGCTACCTACGCCTGGGAGGGCCCCGGTGGCTTTAGCTCCAACCAGGTCAGTTTCCCGACGGCCACGGCCGGCACTTACCGGCTCGTGGTGACCAGTGCGGACGGCTGCGTCGTGCGCTCGGAAATATTGGTGGAGGAACGAAACGATCCGCCCACGCTGGAGGCGGGAACGGCCGACGAACTCAACTGTACCAATTGGGTGGTCGAGTTGGCGGGGGAGGTGGTCCTCGAAACGGGGAGCATCGACTACGAATGGCGGACGGATGTGGGCAATTTTGTGGAAGGGGAAGCCCGCCTCAATCCAGTGGTGGACGCCCCCGGCTGGTACTACCTCTACGCCATCGACCGCGACAATGGTTGCGCGGCGCTGGATAGCGTTTACGTCAATTTTAACGACAAGCAACCCGATTCCCTCGTGCTCGACGTCCGGCAGCCCAATTGCTTTGGTGAAAACAGCGGTGGCCTGACGGTGCTGGAAGTTATTGGCGGAACGGAACCTTACCTGTACACCCTCGATGAGGAGGCCTGGAGCCAGACGACCGCTTTTGCCCAACTGGGGCCGGGGACCTACGACCTGCGTATCCAGGATGCCAATGGTTGTGAATTGTCCTGGCCCGTTGCCCTCCAAAGCCCGCCCGAACTCGAAGTCGAACTGGGCGACGATCGCTTTCCCACCCTGGGCGAGGAGCTGACCCTGGTCGCCCGTCCCAATTTTGCGGTCGACTCGGTGAGCTGGACCAATGGCAGCGGCGAGGTCCTGATGACGAGTGCCGATCGGGATAGCGTCGAAGCTTCGCTTGCGTACCCCTTTGTTGCGCTGGAGAATGCCGTCCTCCACTTGGAGCTATTTGCCGCCGATGGCTGTAGCGTCAGCGATCAGCTCCGCATTTTTGTCGACCGGCGCGAGGAGGTCTTTATTCCCAACGTGTTCTCTCCCAATGGCGACGGCGAAAACGATTACTTCACCGTCTTTGCGGGCCCCTCGGTCCTGGCGGTGGATCGGATGCTGATTTACAGCCGTTGGGGCGATGTGGTGTACCAGGGTCTGGGGCTGTCGACCAATACGGCCTCGGAGGGCTGGAATGGGACGCTGGCGGGCGAGGAATTGAACGACGGGGTTTTTATCTACCAGATTGATTTGCGTTTGGTCAATGGGGAGACGCGGCGTTATACGGGTGATGTGTTGTTGATGAAGTAGGGTAGGATGGGGAAAATGAAGTGTCCCCCTCCCAAAGGAAAGCCCCGCGACAAATGACCGCGCCAAGTCTTAAAAAGCTGTTAAATTGGATAAATACCGCTAACTTTTTATTCGTGATCTTGTCATTAGAAAAAAGGCAATTAATTTCCACGACCATGAAAAAAATCACGTTTAAAATCCGGATGGCCGCGAGCGAATGGATCGCCGAGCGGGCGGAGGACGAGGGACAATTCGAGGTGTTGCGGGTAAGACTGAATTTCAATCACATTTACACCGGCGTCTACTTCCTCGATCCCGAGAAAGACATCGACCAGGTGGTCTTGCTGGGGGGTGAAAAATAAACCTCGGATGCCCGTTTAGGTACGGCGCGACTCCTCGGTGAGGCCGACTTTGCGCTTCCGGCTCCGTACCTTTTTGTTGCCAAACAACAAGCTAAAATTGGCGCGCAGCAGGCGGCTGTCCCAGGTGTGAAACAGATCCATGCCCAGTACGCCAAAATCATTCCTACCAAACCAGGCCATCGTCTTGAACACGTCGGTGGCCGAAATCTTTAAAGTTCCCTTTCCTTGCCACAGTTTTATCTGCAAGCCCAAATCGATGCGCCAGCGCTGGTCG
>CALCCH010000537.1 GCA_937899855.1 uncultured Saprospirales bacterium
ATCCGTCCGAAGTCGGCAGCGTCACGCGGTTGATCGTTCCATCTTCATCCGTATACACCAAAGTATCGGCGTCAATCGTCAGGGTCGTTAGCGCTTCCGTGAAGCTCACTACGTAGGGATCACCAGTCGTACCGGTACCGGTCACGGCGATGTCGCCACCACCGGTTACTTGCGTATCCGATCCGTCAGAGGTTGGCAATACGATGCTGTTGGTGTTGCCGTCCTCATCGGTATAGACCAGGGTATCGGCTACGCGGGTCAGCGTGGTGAGGGCTTCCGTAAAGGAAACCGTATAATTGCCCGCACCATCATCCGTCACGACGATGTCACCACCGCCGGTAATGTCCTGTACGGGAGCAATATCGAGGATGGAAACGGAAACGGTACCGGAAGTGGTATTGGTAATGACGTCGAGGATATCGAACACCAAATTACCCGTCACAACGCGGGGATTGGTGAGTCGCGTATCGGTATCCGCTAGGCTGGATACGGAGACGCCATTCCACTGATCGACGCCCGTTGTACCGGCGGGGTCGAAAAAATAAACAATCTGAGCTGCCCGGTCAAAACAGATGTTACCTTCGTTGATGTCGACGTCTTGCGTTGCCAAAATCAAGTCTGGATCACCGCTGACGTGGATGATACCACCACCACCGCCGATCTGTCCGAAAAGAGATCCCCCCGAGAAGCACAGAATAGAAAGGCAGAGCATCGTCACCTTTCTAGTCAACTTTGAAAAAAGCTTCTTTCTCATAGTGTTAGACTTTAGAAAAAATTTATAAATGAAAAAATAAGTGCGCTTTGTATTTGGTTATGCACTTTCTTCATTGGTTATATTTCTAAGGTCTGTCGTAAAAAAACTTTTCTCGGCGCGACCTTGCGGGCGCCGAGAAAAGCTATTGGGGTGGTCGGTTTTTTGAGTTGAAGCGGAAGGGACGAGCCCGCTAAGGGTTCGGTCGCTTAGTTCATTCCGGGGTGAAGGGTTACGACGCAACCGCTGCATCCAAAGACTCCTACTGGATCGGCCCAGAAAGAATCACCGTCGACCAATCCGGCCGCCCGGGCATCGCCAATCGAGCGGAAGGTACCCTTGGGGAGCGACTGGCTGAGCTTTTCGATCGCTACTTGTACGTTGTCCTCCACCGTTCCGTCCGCATCAATGTCAATCGAAGGACTCATGGGTACTTCGGAGGCATTTTGGAGCTCGTTGTCGGACTCGAGGTCGACCTCGTAACTCAAGTACTGGAAAATACTGTCAATCTCTAAGTAGCGTACCACACCGGTCGCGGGATCAACCACTAGCAGGGTGGAGTCGCCCTGGCTTAACTTTTTCAAATCTTCAATTCGGATGGGATCCTCGTTCGAATCCGCAGGCTTCACGTGCAGGGTATTACTAGGAGTGTTGGTTCCGATACCTACTTGTGCTTCGACCTTAGTAAGAACAAGTACTGAGCCAATCATTAAGAGCGTGGTTAGAATGTATTTTCTCATCTTGGTATATGTTGTTTTTTTCATGGTAGTTGCTAAATAGAATCGAAAAACTATGCCAGTTGGGCATTTCAGCCGTTTTTGCGATCAAAATTGGGGGGGCATTGTGACAGGGAAAAGGCGAAGAATTAGCAGATTTTTCTAATCTTTTCGAACCTTAATAGGTCCCGTCAACACTCCACCCCAGACGAGCGAAAAAGCGGTCCCGGTGGTCTACCCACAATTTTTGGCTCCGGTGAGTGAGCAAAAAAAAATGAAAAAAAGTTTTTTTTGGCCTCGGCGATGACGGGGTTTTGGTGCAATTGAGGGGAAGTAGGCCCGGGCCGGGGGAAAAAGTTTTGGTTTTGGAATGGCCGGTGACATCGGTCCGGCGCCGCGGCTCGCGCCGGGGAGGCGCTCCGCGGGGAATCCTGTCGCTTATTTGGCGTCTTTTTTCAGGGCCATATATACATTTTCAATAAAATTAAAGGCAAAACGCTCCAGATTGGCTTCGTACACGACGATCAATACCAACTCTCGATCGGCCAGTTCGGCCAGCACATCCAACTCACCGAGCCCCCATTGGCGACCCGCCCGACGGAGCGGCGGGTGGATTTCGTGATTGTAATACCAGAAGTGGGAGCTGTCGTCAAAAAGCCCCTCGTGGATGCCATAATCGAGCATGAGCTTGTAGTAGCTATCGCCCACCACCAGCGCCCGGGCGGCCCGGTGGCTCGAATCTACCCGGTAACGCATCCGGGGATAGGGCATGGGCGGTAGGGGGCTGGGAAACCACTGGTTGGCCCCGACGACCAATTCGCGATCCGGCCCCAGCAGCTCGGCCCGCCGTTCGATGCTGTCGCGCCACTCGACCAGCGGTAGGGCCCGGGGTAGGCGGGCATCAAACTACTGGCGCAGGCTATCCACGGCGAGCCCCATGGTGTAGTAGCTCCAGTGTAGCCCCCCGGGAGAGTAGAGCGGATGGGGGCTTTGCGCCCGGTAGGCAGCCAGGCCCTCGAAGTCCATAAAGGGGAGGCCTTCCTCGCGGAAGACGGCGGAGAAAACGGCGCGGTTGGTCGAATCGACCGGAGGGCCCTGGTAAAAGCGGGGACGCTGCTCGGGAAGGATGGTCGACTTGGCGGGG